>JAKSBM010000005.1 GCA_022361135.1 Desulfobacterales bacterium
AAGTATGTGGTCATGGCCACCCGCAAGGGTCGGGTGAAAAAGACCGAACTCATGGCCTATTCCCGTCCCCGTTCCGGCGGCCTCATTGGTGTGAAGCTGGCCGAAGGGGATGAACTCATTGCCGCCCGGATCACCGACGGGGAGATGAATATCTTCCTGGGCGCCGACGGGGGGAAGGTGATTCGGTTCAAGGAAGGGGAGGTCCGCACCGTGGGTAGAAATTCCATGGGTGTCCGGGGCATGAACATTGCCGATGATGCCCGCATTGTGGGTATGGAGGTCCTCAACGAAGAAGAAACCCTGCTCACCGTGACCGAAAACGGATACGGTAAGCGGACTGCGGTGACCGAGTATCGGACCCAGACCCGTGGCGGCAAGGGTGTTTTCTCCATAAAAACCTCTGCGAGAAATGGTAAAATGGCCGGCATGGCCTTGGTGGCTGACAATGACGAACTCATGATGGTTACCGACGGCGGTAAGCTGATCCGTACCGCCATTGGGGGCATCAATGTCATTTCCAGAAATACCCAGGGGGTTCGGTTGATTAATCTCTCCGCCGGAGAGACCCTCATTGGCATTGCCCGCCTTCCCGAAGTGGAGGAGGATGAGGAAGACTTGGATGCCGAATTGAACACCGAAGGTGTGGAGGCCGGAGACGGCGATGCACCCCAGGTGGATGATTCTGCCACCGAAGAATAAACGTTTACAACGGGCCTGGAGTTTTTATGATCTCCAGGCCCGTTTTTTATATGGGGATAAAATCATGGGTTCAGATAAGGAACTTCCCGATTGTTTTGGTGATCTTGAAACGGTTTTTCCCATGGGGGAGAACGGGCTGCGGGAGACCCCGGAGCATTGTTTCTACCACTGCGGCGTTAAAACCCGTTGCCTGAAGCAGGCCATGACCACAAAGCAGGGGGCCCAGGTGGAAGATGAGGTGATCGACCGGAGCAGCCAGGCCGGTCTCATGGGATTCTTTGAACGCTGGTCCCGAAAAAAGCAGGTCCACCGACGGCTCCAGGATAAGGATGCCTGATTCCCCCTTTTAAATTTCCCCGGCCCGTTTCAGCCGCTCAAAGTGATAGACCGTTGAGCGGCCCAGGCTGGGCAGGGAGACTTCATCCCTTTGGGAGACCACATGGTGCTCCACCAGTTCGTGGGTGGCCTTGTCCATGAGCAATCCCTTTTCATTGGCCACACTTTCCAGTTTTGAGGCCAGATTCACCGCATTTCCCAGATAGGTAAATTCCCGTTTGATATAATTGCCCAGGAATAGGGCGTAGATTTCTCCGGTGCTGATCCCCATGCGAAAGGAGAGGTCTTCCTTGAGGCCGTACACGGCCTTGAATTGTCTGTTCTTATTGTTGATGGCCCGGTTCATGTCCACACTGGCCTGGATGCCCCCCAGGGCCACCTTGGGGTCGATGAGGTCTCCGTGCTCGAAGATGGCCATAAAGCCGTCCCCCAGGAATTTGTCGATGTAACCATTGTTCTGGTGGATGATGATGCAGAGTCGATCGATGAGTTCGTCGATCATCTGGACGGTGGTGTTTTCATCGGAGTTTTTCATGAGGCTGGAAAAGCCGGCGATGTCCACAAAGAGGGTGGAGGCAAATAGTTTTTCCCGGGTACCCTTGTTGTTGAAGGGGGTGACCTGGGTGGCCAGCCGATTTCTAAAAAAGGCGGCATCCTGGTAAATGAGGTCCGAGGTCAGGAAGATTTTGGCCTCCTGCTTGTCGATGAGACGGGCCGCATTAAAGGCACGGATGATCCTGCGTTTGACCCCTCCCAGCATGCCGATCTTGGCCGATTCCTTGTAATAATCCATGGCCTGGGCTTCCCGGTCTGTGTCATAGCAGATCCCCCCCAGCTCGAAATAGACATCCGAGGTGATCTGGGCTTGGGCCAATCCCTTTTCCTTGGCCTGGTCCAAAAGGCGGGTGAGTTTTTCTTCGGCCAGTCCATAGTCCAGCATTTTGCGATGGATCTGTGTTTCCAGCAGGCTGGCGGTGATGTAATCCTTATACATGCGTTGGGATTCCAGGTCGGGTTGAATGGACTGGATTTGAACCAAAGCATTTTCCGTGAAATTCATCACAAACATGAGTTGGGCATATTCAAGGCCGGCCCTAAGTAGCCCCTTTTGGTAATCCAACTCCTTGAAAATCTCCATGGCATTTTCAAGGGATTGGGAAAGGGTGTGGTCGGCCAGACCAATGATTCGTTTGATCCGGCAGAAATCAATGAGGGAATAGGCATAGATGATGGCTGGCCCATTGTCGTCACTGCCCTTGGCCCGAATGTGGTTTTCGTAAGCCATTTCCCGTTCTGCGGTGACATATTCCCGGGCCTTGGCAAATTCGTTCAGATGGAGGCATACATCGGCCAAAAGGGAATAAATTTCGCCCTGGAATTTGATGAGTCCATTCTGGTTTGAACTTTGTTTAAGGGCTTTTTGTAGAAAAAAACGGGCATCCACATAGTTGCATTGGGTGCGGTGGATATGGCCCAAAGAGAGGTTGATTTTCAGTTCCCATTTGCCGAAGTCAACGTCCGGTGAGGCATCGATGAGTTCAATGGCATGGTCCAAAATTTCTTCTGCCCGGGGAAAGAAACCCAGGTTTTGAAGGAAGATATTTTTCATCCAGAGGATGGCCACATGGCATCGCGGTTCGTCCCGATAGGGGCGGGTTTCCGTTTCAAAGTGCGTCAGGGCGACGCGGACTTCGTCTTTTGATCCATTGAGATTAAAAGAGTTGAAAATGGACTTCAGCTTAAGTATGTTATCATCCATATTTTTGTACCAATTTAGAGTCGGGAATCTGATTCAGCGTCACGTTAGAATGAATTCCAGAATTAGTCAATAGGTATAAAAGCGGATTCCAGTCCGATGCCGGCTGTCCAAATCCGGGGAAAACCAAGGGGAATTCGTCGATTTAATATATGATAAGGAGTCGTATATCATGAGGTCAGTAAGAGATCTGGCAGTTGAAGGAAAAAAGGTTTTTGTCCGTGTGGATTATAATTTACCCATGGATGAAGATGGAAATATTACAGATGACAATCGAATTGTGGCCACCCTGGATCTGATTGACTACCTGGTGGAAAAAAAGGCCCGGATTATTCTGGCCTCCCACCTGGGGCGTCCCAAAAATGGACCCGAGGAAAAATTCAGCCTGGCTCCGGCTGCACAGCGGCTTTCCCAGCTCATCAATCGGCCCGTGGCCTTTGCCGGCGATTGCATCGGGGCCGGGGTGGAAGCCCGGGTTGAGTCCCTGGGGGACGGCGAAATCCTTTTGTTGGAAAATTTGAGATTCCACGGGGCGGAAAAGAAGAATGATCCCGCCTTTGCCAAGGCCCTGGCGGGCCTCTGTGACATCTATGTGAACAATGCCTTTGCCGTTTCCCACCGGGATCAGGCCTCGGTGACCGGAATCACTGAATATGCAGCCCAGTCCGCGGCCGGGTTTTTGCTTGAAAAAGAAGTAAACTCATATTACGATTCTGTGGAGAATCCAAAGCGACCTTTGGTTGCGGTCATTGGAGGGGCAAAGGTTTCCAGCAAGCTGGCTGCCCTGGAAAATATGCTTAATTTCGTAGATAAGCTGATCATCGGCGGGGCCATGGCCAATACCTTCCTGGCCAGCCGGGGCATGGATCCCAAGGGGTCCATGGTCGAAGCAGATCTTTTCGCAACCGCAAGTCAAATTCTGAATACTGCCGAAGAAAAGGGAATCCAGGTGCTATTGCCCACGGATCTCCGGGTGGCGGATCAATTCGCAGAAGATGCCCAGACCCGTGACGTTTCCCTGGACCAGGTGCCGGACAATTGGATGGCCCTGGACATCGGACCCCAGACGGCCCAGGCATATGCCCTGGCGTTGAAGGATGCGGCCACCATTGTCTGGAACGGTCCCATGGGGGTTTTTGAACTGGAAGCATTCAAGGCAGGCACCCAGGTGGTGGCCGATGCCATTGCCGCTTCCGATGGATATTCCATCGTGGGGGGCGGAGACACGGGGCTAGCAGCCAAACGGTGCAATATTGCCGACAAGGTCAGCTATATTTCCACCGGCGGCGGTGCATTCCTCCACATGATGGAAGGTAAAAAATTACCCGGGGCCAAGGTCCTGGGGGGATAAAATAAGCTGGGGTTAACCCGCAAGGCGACAAGGGGATGGGGTAGTGAAATTCTGTAAAGACAGAGATTGTTTGAGCCAAGAGGCCCGGTTAAGGCGTTCCTATTATAAGGTGCTCCGGGATGAACTGGATCAATTTGTCATTGATCATTCTTTGATTGGATCCTATGAGAATTTTTTAAGGCTTCGAACCCCCTATCCCTTTGTTGAATTGCGAGAACTCAAACCCCGGGCCCGGATCCCTTCCATAGAGTTTGAGGCCCAGAATTCATTTTTGATTATTTTTTGTGAAGACTATATTGATAAGATTCATAAGAAATACATCCGCTATTTCGACGCCAACAAAACCACCAAGACCAATTTGCTCCGGCACAAGCATTTTCCCGATGTGGAAAATTTCAACCGGAACATCAAACATTTTGATGCACCGGATTTCTTTTCCCTGCTTAAATCCCTGCTACCGGTGGATTATGCCCTTTTGATCCAGCGCAATCAACGAAGTCGGGTTCAATATGCCCTCACCCATTTCCATGTCCGGGTGGATTGGCCCATTGCCGATGCCTCGGAGGATCTGGCCAAGAATCTGCGGTACATCTCCAAGGATCTTTATGAAAAGGGGGATAAGTACGCAGAGGATCTCCAGAAAAAGCTGTTTGAATACTATGGGATACCGGTGATGAGTGGAGGGCGCAGGACCGCAGCCATTGTGGCGGCCCAGTATTTCAGACAATTCGACGGGATTACCACCATCTATGTTTCATCCAGTGAATCCCGGAATCTGCTTCGCATAGACGAACGGGGCGTTTCCAAATCCGTTCTCATTAAATTGTCCCAGGATAAGGTGAAGCAGCTTTTGGAGGTTGCCGGCATTACCCAGACCAGTTTTACCAAAAATTATGTGGTGGCCCGGTATCGGCGTTCCTATGTCTGTATCCTTAATGTGCGCTATGATTACACCAGCCATGCCATGCCTTCGGAGGGGGGGCGGCTTCGGGAGTTGAAGGCCGATGCCAACTGGCTCACCGTGGCCGAAGAGCATATCCTGCCCAAACCTTCGGTGCGCCAGTATGCACCCATCCCCTGCAAAATGATCTATTCCGCCTGAGGGGAAGGCTTCTGCTTATAATTTTTTCAGCATGGCAATTTCGTCGCAATTGGGGAAGCTGACACAGCCGATGCAATCGGACCACACCTTGATGGGCAGGGAATTTTTATCAATTTCAGAAAACCCGAATTTCTGGAAAAAGGTGGGGCGATAGGTCAGGGTGAAGAGGTCTTTGATTTTGAAAAAACGGGCTTCTTCAATGGTTCTTTCCGTAAGCTGGGTGCCGATGCCCTTGCCCGTGAAATCCGGATCAACGGCCAGGGAACGGATTTCGGCCATGTCTTCCCAGCAGAATTGCAAGGCACAACTGCCGGCCACCTTTCCGGTTTCCGGATCCTGGTAGACCCAGAAATCCCTTAAATGATCGTATAATTTACTCAGGGGCCTGGCCAGAAGCTCTCCTTTTTTATTGTAATATTGGAGGAGGGCATGGATGGCCGGAACATCGTCCAGTACGGCTTTTCTTATCATTGTCTTTCCTTTGGGTTTTTCCACAGCAAATGGACCGTGCTGCCACGGTCTGGTTTTAGAGCTATATCATGTTTCGTTTCAACGGGGTATGGAAAAGCAAATATGCTCTGTTCCGGATTTTCCAGGGACGGTCATCGGACCAGGGGAATGAATTCATGGACAGCATCCTTAAAATCCGCATCGGTAAAGGGTTTGTGAAGGACCTTATTGATGCCGGACTGGGTGAGCTGGGAGGAGTTAATGGGGATGTCTCCGTCCTGTTCTTCCACAAAATCGCTCTGGGTGGTGATCATGAGGATGGGAAGCTCCTGGCGTCCATGTTTTTTTCGAATTTCACGACTCAATTCCAGCCCGCTGATATTGGGCATGTTCAGGTCGGTGATGACCAGATGGGGTTTTTGGGCAAGGATGGCCGGGATGGCTTCTTCGGGGCTGTGGAAGAGGGTGGGGGAAAATCCCATTGCGGATAATTTGTTTTGGTAAAGCCGGAGCATCATCTTGGAATCATCCACCACAACGATTTTAATGTTCCGTTCCTGGATGCCGTCTTCCTGGGACAATTGGTCCTTAAGTTGCCCGGCCCACTCTTTCTGACCCAGGGCATTGATCTTTTTAAGGAAGCTGTCCCGGATGTTGGGAGCGGCCTTTTCCAGGACATGGGATGCGGCGGTCTCCACAAAGCTTTCTTCGGAGACCAGGAAGTTGAAAATATTATCGGCCTGGGCATCAATGAGGGCGCCCACGGCATTCTTTGAGTCAGGGGAGCCTTCCCGGATGATATTTTTCAGGCCGGCCACCAGGGGCTTGGATAGGTTTTGATCAATGGCCCGGGCAGCACTCATGCGCACGGCTTCCACAGGATCCTGGAGTCCCTGGACCAGGCAGATGGCGGTTTTGGGTGAAGGGATCCGCTCCAAGGCTTCGTATGCGGCCTGGCGGATATTGGGATCTGCGGGCTGGGTGTTGATCATGGTAAGGATGGCATTCACCGCAGCCGTATCCCGGATATATCCCAGAGTGGTGATGAGGTGAACCAGGTAATCGGCATCTGCATTCCGGAAGGCCTGGGTCAACATGGGGGTGGCCTTGTGACCGATTTTAATGAGTTGGTCGATGGCCGTATCCCGGACATTGGTAATCTCTGAACTGAGCAGGGCGGTGAGTTTTTCCAGGGCGTAAAAACTCTGGACATCGGCCAGGGCCTCAATGGCCAGTTTGTTGATATATTCATCATCTCCCATGAATCCCAGCAGGGTATCCACGGCATCCTGGCTCCCGGATTCGGAAATGGCAAATATGGATTTTTTCCGGATCATGCGATCGCTGTGGTTGGCCATGAAGGATAGGGCGTGGAGGGATTCGGGGCGTCGCATATTTCCCAGGGCGTCAATGGCGGCCACCAGGATATCCTTGTCCGTTTCCGCACCCAGGATGTTTTCCAAGTCCGGGGCCAGGTCGTTGAGGAAGAGATCTCCACTGGCCTTGATGAACAGGGGCCGGCACTTCTTCTCCGTATCCCGGATGATTTCCCGGACATGGTCAATGTGACCAAAGGCCGTGTCCAGGATCAGGGCGTATAAATTTTCCTGGAACTGCTCCGAGGCAATGTTCAGCTGGGCCAGGTATTCCAAAAGGGGGAATACCATTTGTTCGGGCCCCCGGGCCAATTCTTCCAGGGTCTGCTGCTGGAGCTGGGGATCGGCATTGTCGTCCGAGGCGAACTGAAGGAGTGCCTTGGCTTTGACAAGGTCTTCCTGGGAGAGGCAGAATTTTAATTCCTGGAGAAATTCCTGGGGATTTATGCGGGGCATTTGGGGGGATCCTGATAACTTTTTAATTGATAAAACACCGAATTCAGATACTTGTGGGAGGCGAACATATCGGTGTCGTTGATCAATGATTCCGTGGAGCCGATGATGAGGTACCCGTCGGGCTCCATCACCTTGGCAATGTTTTGATATATCCGTTTCCGATCTTCGCTGGAAAAATAGATCATGACATTGCGGCAGAGGACAATATCGAACTTGCCCATGCCCACAAAGGGCTTCATCAGATTCATTTTTTTAAATTGGGCCATGGCCCGGATTTCGTCCTTGATCCGGTAATTGTCCCCTTCGGGATCAAAGTATTTGTTCAACCGGGCCGGTTCCAGCCCCCGGGCCACCTCAAATTTATTGTAAACCCCATAGCTGGCCTGGGCAATGGCTGCATCGGAAATGTCGGTGCCAAAGAGTTTGATATTGTACTTCTCCGGCATCACCCCCATTTCCCTGAGGGTCATGGCAATGGAGTAGATTTCCTGGCCCGTGGAATTGGCTGCGCTCCAGAGTCGGAGGGTGGGTTTCAGCCCCGGTGTTCTGGGCATGCGCCGGTCAATGAGGTCGGGAATGATCTTGTGCTGGAGGAGTTGAAACGGGGCCTTGTCCCGGAAAAAATAGGTTTCATTGGTGGAGATGGCATCAATGATTTTATTTTCCAGATCCTTTTTCATGTCCAGCCGGGCACGCTGGAGAAGTTCCTGGTAGGAGGTACAACCCAGTTCCGAAAGCAGCGGGGTCAGTCGGGTTTCCAGGAGATATTCCTTGCCGAAATCCAGGGCGATGCCTGAAATATCCAGGATGTATTGGGCAAAATTTTTGAACTCTTCGGGCGTTATGGCTATTCGTGTCATGGCAATGTGTCAGTGCAGTTGAGAATTATAAAACGACCGTCTTCAAAATTTCACCGGCTATTTTATCCAGGGGGGCAACAACGTCGGCAACTCCGGTTTCGGTGGGTTCCTTGGGCATGCCAAAAACCGTGCAACTGGCCTGGTCCTGGGCAATGACAACGGCGCCGTTTTCCTTCATGCGAACCAGGCCGCGGCTGCCGTCATTTCCCATACCGGTCATGATGACACCGGTGGAGCGGCCCACGTAGTGTTGGGCAATGGAGCGGAATAGGTAATCCACGGACGGTTTGCAACTGTTTTCGGGTGGGTCGTCCGTGATTTTTATTTTTCGGCTTAATCCGTCGGCCCCGGCCACCACTTTCATCTGTTTGCCTCCCGGTGCAATGAGGACCAGGCCGGGACGGATGGTGTCGCCGTCCTGGGCTTCTTTGACTTCCAGGGCGCTTTTTTTATTCAGGCTGTTGGCCAGGGATGCCGTGAACATGGGGGGCATGTGCTGGACAATGAGGATGGGGGCCTTAAAGTCCTTGGGCAGCATGGGAATCATCCGGGTCAGGGCATTGGGCCCCCCCGTTGAGATGCCAATGCCCACGATTTCCGATTTGCTGGTTCGGGGTCGGCTGGATACCACGGGGCGGCTGGGTTTGGGAACGGCCTTGGCCGGGCGTGTTGCCGGAGGGGTAGATGATGCCTGGGTAATGCGTTCCCGGATGCGGAAGGAGGTGGTCTTTTGCCGTTTCAGGGTATTGACGATGGGCGTCAGGGCATCCTTCACCGCCAGCAGATTGTCGGCCATTTTCCCGGCCTCGGGCTTGGGCACAAAGTCAAATGCACCCAGTTCCAAGGCTTTGATGGTCATTTCACTGCCCTCGTGGGTGAGGGTGGAAAGCATGACAATGGTGGGGGCGTCGGGTTGATCCTGGAGCGCCTGGAGAACTTCAATGCCGTTCATTTCCGGCATTTCAATGTCCAGGGTGATCAGATCGGGCTTGAGGGAGGCGATTTTGGACAGGGCAATTTTGCCGTTGTGGGCCGCCCCCACCACCTCCACTCCAGGGATTTCCTTGAGCACGTCGCCAACGATTTTCCGATAGACGATGGTGTCATCAACGACCAGAGCCTTCAGTGTTTTCATTATTCTTTCAGCACCTCGTCAATGTTCAGGATGCCGATGAGCTGCTTTTCGGTTTTCAATACACCCTGAAAATATTTCCCTTTGACTCCCCCGATGTTGGAGGGGGCCGGTTCTATGTCGTCTTCTTTGGCCAGGACCACGTCACTGATGGAATCCACCAGAAGGCCGATGAGTTCGTCCTCTGAATTGACAATGATGTTCCGATTGTCCTTGTCGCTGTTCACCGGGGAAA
The DNA here is from genome assembly GCA_022361135.1 of Desulfobacterales bacterium. The sequence goes on from JAKSBM010000005.1 coordinate 9,754, forward strand.
GGCCCAGCTTTTTGCCCAGGTCGATGATGGTGACGATCCTGCCCCTGAGGTTTAGGATGCCTTTGATGTAGTCGGCTGCCTGGGGAACCCGGGTGATTTCAAAGTTTTTATTGATTTCCTGGATGCTGAGAATATTGATTCCGCAGATGGCACCGCCCACATAGAATGTGGAAAATTCCACGTCTTCGGAAAGGATCTCTTTGGTTTTTGTCATCATTTCAGCCATGGTTGTCTCCTTAATAGTATGACCGGCTCAAGCCCTTAGGCCAGATTCAGATATTGACGAATGATTTTCATCAGTTTTTCCCGGTCCAGCTTGATTTCATATTCATCGATACCGGCCGCACGGCCCTTTTCAATGTGTGCATCCGAGGCCAGGGAGGTCAGGGCAATGACGTTTAAATGGTTGAAGGCGGGATCGCCCTTGATCCGGCGGGTCAATTCAAAGCCGTCCATGTTGGGCATTTCCAGATCGGTGATGACCAAATCAATTTCATCCACCCGTTCCTTGAGGAGTTCCCAGGCGATCATGCCGTCTTCGGCTTCAATGACCTTGAACCCGTCCTCTTCCATGAACTTTTTGACCTGGTTCCGGAAGAAGGCGGAATCTTCGGCAAAGAGCAGGATTTTTTCCCCATCCTGTTCCATGGTGGCCTTGGTCTGGACTTCCTTTTCAAACCATTCCGGGTTCATCCGTTTGACCAACTCGAAAATATCCACCAGCAGGGTGGTGTGTTCGTTGATGATCATGGAGCCGGTGATGGAGGGCTGGGCCAGGGTGGTTTCATCGATGTCCAGCACCACTTCCATGGCATCCACGGGCGGGGTAACCATGAGTCCCAGTTCACGGTCTTTCACCTTAAAGACAATGACTTCCTGTTGTTCCTTTTCGGGCAGGGGACTGAAATCCGCCACCTGGGAGAGTTCGTACAGGGGCAGGGCACCGCCGCGGTACTGAACCACCTTGCGGTCGCCAATCTGTTCGATGGTGGAGGTCTGGATGCGTTCAATGCGTTCCACCAGGCTGAGGGGGGCGGCAAAATGTTCCTTGTCCCCATTCTTAAAGGTGAGGAGGGCGGCCTTGTCCTTGCCGGCTTCGGCGGCTTCCTCGGCCTTTTTGGCCTGTTGACCTTTTTCCGATACAGCGGAGAGTTCCGCCATCTGGGCCAGGTTGGAAATATCCAGGATCAAGGCCACCTTGCCGTCGCCCATGATGGTGGCGCCGGCATAGGCAGAGCATTTTTTCAGGTGACGGCCCACGGGCTTGACCACGATTTCTTCGGAGTCGTGGAGCTGATCCACCACCAGGCCGTATTTAAATGCCCCGGCGGAAACCACGGCAATGTTCATGGCGGAGGAGGCTCTGTAGCGTCGATCCCGGCCTTCCCGCTGTACCTTTTCATGGTCTTCCTGGTTTTCGTTGTCCCCGTCGTCCACCAGGTGGGTTTTGGATCGTCTGTCGGCCAGATTGTGTCGACGGTCGGGCTTTTCTTCGCCGTCGTTGGGATCGGTGTAGGTGCGTTCGATGCCCAGGACCTCGGCCAGGTTCAGCAGGGGAAGCAGTTCGCCCCTTAATCTGACCACGGCGGCATCACCGACCTTTTCTATTTTATCCTTAACCTGGGCTGCGGGAATTCTGAGGAGTTCGTTTAGATTCACCTGGGGCAGGGCATAGCGTTCGTTGCCCACGGAGGTGATCTGGCTGGGAATGATGGCCAGGGTCAAGGGAAGCTTGATCTGGATATCGGTTCCCTGTCCCGGGGTGGAATCGATTTCAATGATACCGCCCAGGGATTCGATGTTGGTGACCACCACATCCATGCCCACGCCGCGGCCGGATACATCGGTAACCTGTTCCGCCGTGGAAAAACCGGGCAGGAAAATGAGTTCCATCTTCTTTTTATCGGACATTTCCGCAACGTCCTGCTCGGAAACCAGTCCTTTTTTTACGGCGGAGCCGGCAATCCGTTCCGGATCCAGTCCCTTGCCATCGTCGGAGATGACCAGGTTGACCTGGCCGGCGTCGTGGAAGGCCTTGAGGACGATCTTACCGGTGGCATCCTTGCCCATGCGCTCCCGTTCCCCCGGTTGCTCGATGCCGTGGTCAACGGAATTTCGAACCAGGTGGGTGAGGGGATCGTTGATGGATTCCAGAATGGTTTTATCCAGTTCAACATCCTTGCCCTGGATTTCCAGGTCGATTTTCTTACCCAGCTGCTGGCTCAGATCCCGGACCACCCGGGTAAATTTGTTCAGGATATTGGCAATGGGCTGCATCCGGGTGCGCATGATGGCTTCCTGGAGTTCCGAGGTGATCATGTCAATGCGCTGGCTTGAGAGTTCCGTGGCCTTGGAGTTGGAAGAATTGATGCCCTGGAGGAGCTGGTTGCGGCTGAGAACCAATTCCCCGGCCAGGTTCATCAGGGTGTCCAAAAGGCCCACATTCACCCGGAGGCTGGTCTGGGGCTTCTGGTTGAGCTGGAGATCCTTGTCTCCGGCCCTGGTAGCCACGGCGTCGGTTTTGGCTTCCATGACCGGCTCGATTTTTTGAACCGGGGCAGCCTTTTCTGCCACTGGGACGGCTTCCTGGGCAATGGGTTCGGCGACCTGCTGTACCGGTTCCGCAACCGGGGCCACCGGCTCGGGAACCGCCATGCTCGGGGGATGGGATTCCGGATCTGAAACCTGGGAGGGGACGATCATTTCCGGTGTGATGGCATGGATATATTGTTCATTGACCCCAAAGAGGGTTTCGGCCATGTCCAGTTCAATGATGGAGGCAAAAAGAACCTGGAAGGGAATCCGGTTTGGAATGCCTTCTTCCTGGGTCAAAAGCCCCACGGATTCAAAGCTGATTCTGGAATCTATGATGGTACCGGTTTTCTGAAGGCTGTTGAGCACCTCGATGGGGTTTTTTTCCTTGCGGTGAATATCGTCCATGAGGTCGTATTCCACCAGGAAAAGATTCTTGCCCTCGGATTTGTACTGGTTGATCTCATAAAGGGAAACCTGCTGGAAGGTTCGGCCGTCTTCCAGGACAATGTCAACCAATTCCGAGACCTGGTCCTGCTCCTCTTCCGGAAGGGAGGCCTTGGTGATGTTTTCCAGGGCTTGGATGTAACTGGATACATCGGCCTCATTGGAGGTTTCAATATTATTCAGCAGGGTTTCCAGTTCATCAAACCCATTTAGAAGCACACTGATTCTCTGGGAATTTGGAATGAGTTCTTTGTTCCGAATCAGCCCTAGTACATTTTCAAGGTGGTGCGCCAGATCCTTGATGACTGTCAGGCCCATGAAACCGGCACCGCCTTTGACAGAATGAGCGGCCCTAAAAACGTTATTTACCAGGTCGATGTCAATATTTTCCCCGGCTTCTTCAATGGTCAATAGATCACTTTCAATATCTGCCAAATGATCTAGTGATTCCTCAATATACATTTGTAGGGTCTCGTCATCTTCGAACATTTTTATTCTCCTGAGGGTTTTTTCTTCGAAATGGGAAAAAATTACCTAATATCTAATAATTTACAGAAAAGAAAATAGAAAGTCAAATAGGAAAGCCCAGGGAGTAGGCAATCTATTGGGTGCGGATAATGTCGTTCACAAGGGCCTTCTTCTCCAGTTTCAAAAGGGCTTTGGTGTTGGGCTGGGCAAATTCTATGGGGTTTCCGTCGATGTCGGTAAGGTCAATGATTTCTGAAATTGAAGCATCTCCTTTGGGAGATAGAATTTCTACCTTATCTTTTCTACCTAATTTGTTTCGAATGCCAATGAGGTAGCAACCATCTGTTTCGGAAAGGATTTTTCCGATGAAACTATGGATTTTGCCCCGGTGAAAATTGCCATAGTTCAGGGTCTCCTTGTCCGGGTGTCCATGGTAAAAGCCGGTGCAATAATCCCGGTGGTATACCGTGTCCAACTCTTTCAGCCAGGCATCCCTGAGCTGGTAATCCGCCGGGTTTTCCATGTAGCTGTCAATGGCATTGCGATAGGTTTTGACCACCGAGGCCAGGTAATTAATTCCCTTCATCCGGCCTTCAATTTTCAAGGAAGTGATGTTGGCCTGGATCAATTCGGGGATGTGGCCGATCATGCAGAGATCCTTTGAATTGAAAATATAGGTCCCCCGCTGGTCTTCCATGACCGGGTAGTTCTCATCGGGCCGCTGTTCTTCCACCACCGAGTACTTCCACCGGCAGGGGTGGCTGCACAGTCCCCGGTTGCTGTCCCTGTCGCTGAGGAAGGTACTGAGCAGGCATCGGCCCGAATAGGAGATGCACATGGCACCATGGATAAATGTTTCGGTCTCAATGGGGGCTTTTTCCGTGATCCCCCGGACTTCTTTCAAGGAGAGTTCCCTGGCCAGGTTCACCCGTTTGACGCCGATCTGGTGCCAGAAATTCAGGGCATTGTAATTGGTGGTGTTGGCCTGGGTGCTCAGGTGGATATCGATGTCCGGGATCCGGGATTGGGCCTGGAAAATGATTCCCGGATCCGAGAGGATGACGGCATCGGGCCGGATCTCTTTGATTTCATCGAGATAGGCAGCCAACTTGGACTGTTCGTTGTTCCGGGAGTAAATGTTGCAGGCCAGATATACCTTTACATTGTTTTTGTGGGCCAGCTTGATGGCTTCCTTGAGCTCTTCCTGGGTGAAATTGCCTGAAAAATTTCTAAGGCTGAAGTTCTTTCCCCCCAAGTATACGGCATCCGCACCATAGTGGATGGCAATTTCAAGTTTTTCAAAGTTTCCGGCGGGGGCCAGGAGCTCAGGTTTGTTTAATATGTTTTCTGACATGGAAGACGCCTTGCTTGGGCAGGAGAGAGGTCCCCGGCAACCCCACCTGACCGTTGGAGTAAAAATGGGTGCGGATTTGCCGGACTGGGAACCGAATGTCTTGGGCCTGCATAAAATCCTGTAACCGGGTTAAACTTGAAGGGTCAACCGAGGGGTTGACCTTTGCACGAATCTTCCTTGCATTATGCGGGCTTTGGGTGAATAGTCAAGGGCTATATACGGCATTTTTTCGACCCGTTAGAAAAAAATCACATCCCCCTGGGCAAATGAAGTCGGGATAGGGGACGCGGGGCATTGGTTTGGAAACCGGGGGAAGACTTGTGGGGAAGGGGTGGTGCCCCCGGCAGGAATCGAACCTGCGCTCATGGATTAGGAATCCAATGCTCTATCCACTGAGCTACGGGGGCGAATTGATCGTTATTCAACTATCAATTTTTGACCGGGGTATATCTTACTTGTTTTGGTTAAACGATTCAAGACCAAAAGTCGGTTGAGACTCATATTATGCTTTTTGGCAATGAGGAAGGGGCTGTCACCGGATTTTACCCGGTAAACCCCCTTGCCCGCGGAGGCGGTTTTTGCCTGGCCCTGGCGGACAATGAGGCGTTGTCCGATTTTAAGGCGGGTGGAATTGAGGCTGTTCATCCGCATGAGCTGTTTGGTGGTGGTGGAAAACCGTTTGGCGATGATCCATAGGTTATCCCCCTGGCGGACCTTGTAGTAGACGGGTTTTCCATTGCCGGGATTGGCCACGGCTGTTGTGGTGCTGCTGGGAAGCCGCCGGTTTCCGGTGGGAACCTTCAGGGTTTTGCCCGCTATGATGCGGTAGGACCGTGAGGAAATATTGTTGGCCCTGGCAATGGCTTTCACCGATGTTCTATACCGGCGTGCAATGCCGGAAAGGGTGTCGCCCCTGCGGATGCGGTGGCGGACAAACATGGGGGGCGGGCTGTAGGTGGATTTGATTTTGTCCAACCGTGTCGCAAACAGCTCTGCCTGGGGTTCCGGAATGCGGAGTCGATAGGTCTCCGGAGGGAGGAGCCCATATCTGAGCTCGGGGTTTAAATCCTTCAGGGTTTTGGTCTTTACTCCGATCTCCCTGGCCACATCCTTGAGCAGGAGTTGTTTTTTGATTTCAAAGATCCGGTAGGGAATGGGCTCCTGGGGATTCTTTATCTTAATATCGTATTTGGACAGGTTGTTGACAATGTGGAGGGTGGCAATGAACCGGGGAACATAGCGGGCGGTTTCCCGGGGCAGGTTTTGGTAAAGATCCCAAAAATTATCCAGATAGTTGATTTTTTGTCGGCGGATGGTTCTTAGGACCCGTCCTTCCCCACAATTATAAGCGGCCAATACCGTGGCCCAGTCTCCAAAGAGGTTATGGAGTTCCTTAAAATATGCAATGGCGGCCCGGGTGGCTTTTTCAGGGTCCATGCGTTCGTCCACATAATAGGTCCTCTGGAGTCCGAATTTATACCCCGTGGAGGGGATGAACTGCCAGAGTCCCAGGGCACGGGCGGAGGACAATGCCCTGATTTTGAATCCGCTTTCAATGAGGGGAAGCCAGGACAATTCCTGGGGGAGTCCGGCCTTTTTGAGTTCCTCTAAAATATAAGGACGGTACCGGGAGGCCCGCTCCAGTGAATAGATGAAGAATCGTTTCTCGGGGCCGGTCAGTCGTTTGATTTCCCTTTTTACATGGTCGTTCAATGTGATGGGGATTTCATTGTGCTGTCCCTTGACCACGATTTGCCGGGATGCATAGATTTCAAGGATCCGCTTGGAGATCAGAAAGCGGATGTCTTCCTTTTGTTGGGCCACTTGAAAAGAAGAGGAGGTCCCGATTTCCAGGAGAAGCTCGTAGGCGTTGTCCAGATAGGAGATGGCTTCTTCCAGATTTCCCTCTTCCCACATGGCTTGGGCCAGGTTGCAAAGCTCCAGGGCCTGGTCGATTCTAAACTGATCTTCCTTGACATGGTCCCTTTTAACCGGTGGTTGGCCCGGTTTGGAGGGCGTTGAAGTTTTTGTGTGGGGATGGCTAAGTTGTTGATTTTTTTGGTTGGATTTTGTATTTTTAGAACTGGCGCTGCCGTCATGGCTCCCAGGATTGGTTTCTACCGCTGCGGAGGGGGCTGCAGCGCTGATTTGTTTTTCTGAAGGGGTGACGCTGTTCTGTGGCTGGCAGCCTGATAAAATAATTAGGTAGATGGTGATGCTGGTAACCAGAAATTTGTAACGCATTTGGCTCCTTAGGATTAAATTGAACTTGCCCTTGGTGTAATCAATAAGATCTTAAATGTCAATACAATGGCAGCTGTCTTTCTCTGGAAGTGGCTGGGTAGAGCGGTGGTAGTGTTATCGATCATCGAACGTTGTTTGAAAGCGGAATATGTCCACTAAAATCAAAAAAGCGCAAGAAATCGTACTATTTTTCGATTTCAGGAGTATTTGGGGTTGTTTTGCGGTTTAGTTTGGTTTCATATGTGGTTAGTTCTGTGTGAGTGGTGGATAATCGGAGTTGCTAATCCAGGGGTGCTCTGTTATTATCTGCCGGTCTTTTCGCGACAGGCTTTGTTTCTGCCGCCGAGAGATAAGCCGATATAGCTCAGTTGGTAGAGCATCTCACTTGTAATGAGAATGTCCTCCGTTCGATTCGGGGTATCGGCTCCAAAAAAGAAATTGGTGGGGTTCCCGAGTGGTCAAAGGGATCAGACTGTAAATCTGACGGCTCAGCCTTCGGAGGTTCAAATCCTCCCCCCACCA
>JAKSBM010001017.1 GCA_022361135.1 Desulfobacterales bacterium
CTGTCCCTTGTACCTGAGAGTTTCACCGGCCCTGTTTCTGATGGATCAGAAAATTGAAGCCGGCTTGCTCCTTCGGTGCTCATAATGAGACTCTCCAGAGGCTCGTCCGGCTGCAGTCCTTTTGCCTGAAAGATTTACTTCTTCGGCGCCCCGGTTTCCCAGGGTCTCTCCTGCAGCTTTCATCCGAGTAATGAGCCGAAGTATTTACACGGGGGCTTTTTAAAAATCAACCGGTTTTTTTGGGGGAGGGACCAAAAAAACAGGGAAATGGGACGGGGAATCGCGTGGACAGAGGGTGTGCGAAAATCATAATTTTTTTGGATCCAAATGGGGACATTCCCAAAATAAAATCCCGCCCCATATGGCAATTAAACCCAGGGCGGTTTCGGGTGTGTTGAATGATTTCAATGCCTTTGGATCGCCCCGGCGATATTTGGGATATCGTCGGGGAAAGGGGGGGAAGAATCTGTCCCGGGGGGCGTCAAGGGGAATATCCTTGGGGCATCCGCCTGGTTGGGTTCAATGGCTGATATTTTACATATTAGATATCAGTGATTGACGAGTCCACTTTTCCTATTCTATATTCCTTGGTTCAACTTTAGACAGGAGAAGAAAACTTTTATGTCCCAACCCATTGTTTTAATCACCTCCGCCACCGGCCGCATCGGCAAAGAATTGGTGGCCCGTCTGGCCCGGGAAGGCCAATTTGTTGTCCGTGCATGCTGTTTCACCATGGATAAGGCTGACTCCCTGAAAGCCCTGGGCGCCCATGAAGTCGTCCATTTCGACCTCAACGACTCCGCCACCTGGGCACCGGCCCTGGACGGGGTGTCCGCCCTCTATTCCGCCTCCCTGGATCCCATGCTTGAGGGCCATTTGGAATTTTCCAAATTCCTGGGATCTTACACGGATCAGATCCGCCATGTGGTTCGTGTGAGCTGCATGGGGGCCGACACCAACACCGCCTCCTATGACCCGGACAAACATGCCTCCCGCAAGGGCGCGTCCATTCCTCTGATGCTCCAGCATTATTGGTGGGGGGAGAAGTCCCTGGTGGATGCCGGGCTCAATGTCACGGTGCTGCGGAATAATTTTTTCATGAACCATCTTTTGAAAACCGATTGTGAAAACATCGACCGGGAAGGTTGGTTCACCAATCCCCTGGGACGTGCCCGAAATTCCTTTGTGGCCACCCGGGACATTGCCGAAGCCGCTGCCGTGATCCTGGCTGAAGGACCGGAAAAGCACGCAGATAAGTTCTACGACCTCACCGGTCCCGAGCCCCAGACCATGGATGAAATCGCCGCCGACCTGGGCCGGGCCATGGATAAATCCATTGAATACCGGGCCCAGTCCATGGAGGATTTTGAAGCCGACTTCGGGGCCACCCGGGCGGAATTTTTTGAATACCTCTCCAATGGATTCTATTGCCGGTGCAGTCCGGATTTTTACAATCTCACCGGCCATAAACCCACGTCCTATTATGATTACCTCACCACCCAGGGGGCCTGCGGGGAAACAGGTCTGGAAGAACTCTGGCAGGGTAACCTTTGGAAAAAGGGTGAGGATGCCATGAAGGAGGCGGCCCAGGTGAAGTCCTAGTATCTGCCTGAAAAACAGTCCATTGTTTTTACCATAAAGGCCCTGTGTTTTCCCGGTTGGGAGAACACAGGGCCTTTTTTTGTTCGTGGAAAGTTCCGGTTAGAAGGTGGTGAGCAGAAATAGGCTTCCCAGGATAATCAGGGCCAGGGCGGCCATGCCCTCCAACAGAATTTCGGTCCATTTTGCCAGGGCAGTGAACCGGGAGGCCCCTGAGATCAGGCTGTTTTTGCCCAGGATTCCGGCCAGGGTGACCAGGGAAATGGTGGCGGCCATGCCCAGGGAAATGGCCAGTCCCATGAGAATTCCCAGGGCCGTTGCCCCCATGGACAGGGAAAAGAGCATGACCATGACCACGCCGGGGCAGGGGACCAGACCCATGATCACGGCCGTGCCCAGGTGGGGCGGATTGGTCTTTGGGGATGGGGTCTGGGAAGCGGATTCCCGGGATTGGTCTCCCTTTTTTTTGATCATCCTGTGGAGGAGGAAAATCCCCAAAAGGAGGATCAGGGAAAAGCTGATGCGCTGGGTGTGGAGGGTGATTTGTTCCAATGAGTTGTTGAAGCCTGTTTTGAGGAACCATTTGACCAGAAGGACAAAGGCAATGCCGGAAATTCCATGGGTGAAGGCCAGGATGTTTCCAAAGGCCAATCCCCTGAGATAGCCGGGGCGACGGGATAGGATATAGGAGAGGGCAACGGCCTTGCCATGGCCCGGGCCGGCCGAGTGGAGGACCCCATAGGCCAGGGCGGCCATCAATGCAGCCGCTATGGGAAATAGACTTTTCTCCTCCTTGGCCCGGCGCATTTGGGTGGCAATGGTCTGGCGCAATTGATGCTGCTTGAAGATGAGTTTTTGGATAAAAGCCGGGCCGGCCTTTCCTTTGGTTTGTCCCAGTGCGGGCGGGGAGGGCTGGTCTTTGGATGTAAAGGGATTGGCCTGGACCTCAACGGGGCCCGGCAGGGGGATATAAAGACCGGATAAAATAAGCACAAGGCAAAGGCATATGAATCGTTTCATGGGGCTGTCCTGAGGGTGATAAAGAGGGCATAGGGATTGACCATGCCATAGTAAAAGGATGTGGTTTTATCGGTTTTGATTTCCGTGTCCACTTGGAATTGGTCGGGCGTGTTCAATGTAACCGGGTTTTTGTCCGGAAAATAAAGGGCAGAGTAATATTCGGAATCGTAGGGAGAGATCATGATTTCCTTACCCTGGGGGATGGCCGTGACATGGCAGGGAACCAGGAAATCGTAAAGGAGTTTTCCCTTTTCCAGCCGGGCATTGAAGTCCCGAATATAGTTTACCACAAATGGTTTTCCATCGATTTTCACGGAAAGGTAGTAATGGTATTTGGCGATGTAGCCAAAGGCTTCTTTTTCTATGACCGCCACTTCCCCGGGACTCAGCTTCCCATTTTTATCCAGGTCATGGTCCTCCATGATCATGGTGGAAAACATTTCGTCAAAGGCCCAGGTTACCTTGAATCCCGCCAATCCTTTTTCATCAAAAATCAGTTCTGTTTTTTGCTCGATGAAAACATGGGGGTGGGCCTGGGCCAGGGTTCCGGGGAGGATCAGAACCATGGAGATGAGTAGGGTTGAAATGAATGATTTTAACATGGGCTTTACTGATGGCTTAAGGGTTTGGGTTATTCAACGGGCCGAACCCAGGTAGCATATCAGAAAAACAAGCGGGTTTAAACGTTTTGGGAAACAGGGCGGGGCAGGGCCGTCTTTGAAAAGGGCCATGGGGCCGGGATGTGAATAAAAGGTGGCATGCCCTACTTTATTTTATTTTGCTAACTCCAATGATTATTATTCTAATAGTTAGTTTTGCTAAACTTTGATTGACAAGGCTGTGAATTGCTGGTAATCCCCTTCTAAATTTTCAAGCTGACGATTCGAGCCTGTCATTCGACTCCCTTCTGCCGGCTTCCAAATTTGTCTTTAACGCAGTTTGCAACTTAAATTCAAAACTTGGAGGAATCCATGGCAAAAATGAAACGTATTTCTACGTTGATTCTGATTTTTTTCATCTTTTTCTGGTGCACCTTGGCCCAGGCCAAGGGCATTAAGTGCAGGTATGACGGTCCCAAGCCCGTGGGCCAGGTGAACATGTTTAACGGGGGCGTCTATGCCCCGGGACATTGGGGGATCATCCTTAAGACCAAATATTTTAAAAAGGACCGCATCTATGCGGGGAACGATCAGGTTTCCAAGTACACGGGAAAACCCCAGGGGGTGGGGACCCGGGAGCAGGAACGATTCCTTACCCAGGCCTGCTTCCGGTACGGGGTGGCCCCGGGGATGGATCTGCGATTGGTGATCCCCCATTGGCAAAAGAACATGGTGCGGGGCAAAAAAGTGGCCGGCGTTGTGAACCAGTACGACAGCTCCAACAATGGTTTGGGGGACCTGGTCCTCATGGGGCGGTACCGGCTCATGGCCCAGAAGTCCGGCGCTCCCTTTAACCTGGCCCTGGGGGGTGGAATTAAGATGCCCACCGGCGACAGTGACGAAGAAGACAATTTGTCCAACGGCTGCTTTGGGGCCGGGTTCCAATGCGGCTCCGGCTCCTGGGATCCCAAATTGGAAATTGCCGTGAACCAGATGGGGAAAAATTGGCGATGGGATGCAACCTGCATGTATACCCTGACCACGGAGGGGGACCACGACTTTGAGTTCGGGGATAAGTTCCAATACAATTTGGGCTCCAGTATTGCGGTGGGCAAACATTTCGACCTCCAGCTGGAGTACAATGGCTCCTGGCAGGGGAAGAGCAGCTCCGGGGGGGACCACGTGGCCAACTCCGGCGGGCACCTGGGATACATCACCCCGGGATTCCACATCCGGTTCAGCCGGAAACCCAATGTTCATCTCGATTTTGGCTTGCCCATCCTGGTTTACCGGGACCTCAACGGGGAACAATTGTCTGAAAAGTATCAATTTGTCTGTAAACTGGCTGTTAAATTTTA
>JAKSBM010000438.1 GCA_022361135.1 Desulfobacterales bacterium
CCACAACCCGATTTTCCTGGGGCTGGAGTTCGGCATAGAGGGTAATGGTTTTAGCCCCCTCCACCGAGGTCATGATCCGGCGGATGGGCGGCTTGTCGCTTTTAAACTCGTCCATGAATTTCACATTGAGATCCCGGGCCACCTGCTCGATGACATGGGCATGGGCCAGGGTTTTCCCGGCGGTACTGCCCTTCTCCATGGTGGCCGTGACCTGGACCACGTCCCCGGGGATTTCCGGGAAAAAGACCGAGCGCACATATCCCATCTTCACCAGCCATCCACTGGTCAGGGCCAGGGTGATGAAGAGTACCAAACAGGTATACCGGTGGCGAAGCACCCATTTTAACACCGGGGTATAAAAACGGAGGCAGACATATTCCAGGGAACGGGAGGCCCATTGCTGGCAGCCATAGAATATGCCCAACACCGGATTCCGGGGTTTTTGCCCCACCACCGAGGTATGGGCCAGATGGGCGGGCAGCACCAGTTTGCTTTCCACCAGGGAAAAGAGCAGGGCCACACAGACCACCACGGAAAAACTGGCCAGAATCTTTCCGAAATCATTCTTGATCAGGGTGATGGGAAAAAAGGCCGCCACCGTGGTCAGCACACCGAAAATGGTGGCCACGGCCACCTTGTTAACTCCCTGGATGGTCCCCTGGATGGGATCGGCAACCTTCTGCCGCTCCTCGAAGATACTCTCCCCCACCACCACGGCATCGTCCACCAGAATTCCCAGGACAACGATCATGCCAAAGGTGGTGATGTCGTTGAGGGAATAATCGAGGAAACCCGGCCCCATGAGGGCCACGGCACCGGCAATGGAAAAGGGAATCCCCATGGCCACCCAGAAGGCCAGGCGGACGTTGAGGAAGAGGGCCAGGATGACAAAGACAATGCCCAGCCCCTGCCAGGCATTGCTCTGGAGGAGATTGAGCCGATTTTTCATGTAAATGCTCATGTCGGCCCACAGGTCGATCTTCACCCCCGGGGGCATCTGGCTACGCAGGCCCTCCACCACCTGGTGGGCGGCCTCGCTCACCTGGAGAAGATGGCCCCGTTTGGAGGTATAAATGACAATGCCCACGGAATCCTGCCCCTGGTACCGGGTCAGCTCATCCTTATCTTCGTATCCGTCAATGATCCGGGCCACATCCCGGATAAAGACCTTGGAGCCGTCGGCCCGGGTCACCAGGGGCAGATCCATGAGCTGGGACGGGTACTCCAGTTTGACATCGGAGCGGATGGTGATGGCATTGCCGTTGTTCTTCAACCGGCCAAATCCCGATTCGGACCGATTGGCCTGGACAATGCGGGCCACCTGGTTCATGGAAAGCCCCAGGGATTTCAGCCGCTCCCCGTCCAATTCAATGCGCATCTCCCGGTTCAGCTTTCCAAAGGTGGCCACCTTGGAAATCCGGGGATGGGCCTGGAGTTCCCTCTGGATCAGCCGAGAGGCCGATTGAAGGGTGTGTTGGTCCACATCCCCGTAGGCCTGGACCAAAAGACCGAAATCCTTATATTCATCCACGTAGATCACCGGTTTTTCCGACTTGGCCGGCAGATTGTCAATGCCGTCCACCCGGGTCTTTACATCGTTGAGCAAACGGAGCATATCATAGCCCGTCTCCTTCTTGACCATGACCTGGGAGAAATTTTCCGAGGAAAAGGAGGTCACCTTTTTAATACCGGCCAGCCCCTCCAGGGCCTTTTCCACCTTGCGGGAAACCCCGGAATCCACCTGCTCGGCCGTGGCATCGGTGTAGGTGATGTCAATGGAAATGGTGGAGGGGGGAATGCTGGGGAAGCCTTCGATGCGGATGCCGGCCAGGGTGAAAAGCCCCCCCACAATAACCAGCAGGGCCAGAAGATTGGCCGCCACCGGATTCCGTGTAAACCATGCTGAGATACCGCCCATTATCCTTCACTCCCTGTATTTCCATGGATTTCCCCAAGCCCCTGGGCCAAGCTGCCTTGTCCCTGGGGCGTGACCCGGGCACCGGCATGGAAACTCTGCACCGGCATGACCACCACCTGGAGGTGATCCAAACCGGAGGTATTTTCCACATAGGCCTTCCCATTCTGGTAAAATGCCACCCGGGCCGTCATGGCGGCCAGACGCCGGGCCCCGTCCACATACCAGAGGTATCCATCCCGGGTCAGGGCCGACTCCGGCACCCCCAACAGCTGGGACCGAACACGGCCCTGGAGGAAAACCGTCACAAACATCCCGGGGAGAATCCCCCCCTGGTCCGGCCGCACGTAGAAGGCCTGGAGCCGGGTCTTCTTGTCCAATTGACCGGCCCTGCGAATCAGGGTGCCGGTCCAGGAACGGCCGGTGACCGTCTCCCGGATTTCCACGGGACTGCCCAGGGTTAGACCGGCGGCCTGCCCCCAGTCCACGTTGACCCGGATTTCCATCTCAGCCACACTCACCAGGCGAGCCAGGTCGTCCCCGGAAAAGAGCACATCCCCCCGGCTCACAGAGCGCTGGACCACCATGCCGTCAAAGGGGGCAACAACCCGGGTGTGTTCCAAATCCTTTTCTGCCTTGATCACGGCGGCATTTGCCGCGGTCACCCGGGCCCGGGCCGCCTGGACCTGGGGTCCGTAAAAGACCAGGGGAGAGCTGGGCTCCCCGGACATGCCCGAGCGTGTCCAATCGGCCCGGGCCTGGGCGGCCCGGCGCTGGACCTGGAGCAGATTCACCCGGGCATCTTCCAGATCCCGACGGGCTTCGGCCAGGGCCGACCGATAGGGCGCCGCCTCCACCTGGACCAAAAGATCCCCGGCCTTGAAGGCCTGCCCGGGTTGGAGCCCGTCATTCACATGGACCACGGCCCCGACCACCTGAGAGCGCAGGCGGGTTTCCCACCGTGGAAAGGCCTCCCCAAAGGCCTTAATCCGGGCCGACCGGGTTTCACTCTGAACCCCAATCACCGACACGGGACGGGGCGGGGTCTCCTCCCGCTGGGCAATTTCCACCTGGGGCTCCAGGGTATAGAGTCGGTAAACCAAGGCAGCACATAGGGCCGTCACCCCCAGAAAAAGCAGGGTTTTCTTCATTCCATTGGACCATTTCATATCTTATTCTCCAGGGTGACGCCGGTTCCCAAAGCCAGGGCCATGTCCACCCGGTTGACCATGCGGGCCACTTTTAAATCAATCAAAGAAAAAACCAGGGAGAGTTCCTGCTCCCGGGCCGTGTTCAACGCCAGGATATCCGACACCCCTTCCCGGTAGCCGGCCTCGTAATGGCGGCTGGACATCCGGGCCTGGGCCAGGGCCTGGGATAGATGGGTCTGGCGGGCGGCCAGGGCCGTTTCCCTGGCAAAGGTATTTTCCGCCTCCTTCATGGCCCCCAGGACCACGGCGGCATAATCCATGTAAGTGGCGTCTGCCTGGACATCGGCGGCATGGGCTTCGGCCCGGAGGCGCCCCCCGTCAAAGAGGGGTAAAAGCAGGCCACCGGCCAGATTCCAACTTGTGGGGGAGGCCCCCAATTTTCCCAACTGGGCATTGTCCCGGAAGATGTTCCCGGTGAGGGTGAGGCCGGGCAACCGAGCCTTGCCCTGGGCCGAGGCCGTGGAATCGGCGGCATCCACCCGGGCCC
>JAKSBM010000147.1 GCA_022361135.1 Desulfobacterales bacterium
GATGAGGACAATGACCAGGGCCGAACCCAGGAGCATGGGCACGGCGGCCAGGGCCCCATTACGGGCAGCCCGGCCGTTCTCCGCACTGAGTAGGCGGCTGAAGAGCATGGGGCAGACCACATAACTCCCCCCGATGACGAGCATGTAATAGCTCCAGGTATCCAGGGTGAATTGACCATTGAAGCCCTCCCAGCGGATGGATGCCAGGGCCCCGGGGTCGGCCTGGATGAGGCAGGCCAGCACCCCCAAAAGAATCACCAGCATGAACCCCAGCTGCCAGGTATCGCTCTGGATGACGGAAAGCTGTCCCCCCAATAGGGTATAAACTATGATCAGGGCGGAGCCCAGGTAAAGGGCCGTGTGGAAATCCATGCCGGCCATGGCGGAAATGATCCGGGCCGTGGCCGAAAATTGGGCGGCCAGGATGGCGGTCCAGGCCACCACAATGATGAGGGCGGCCAGGGTCCGGGCCCGGGGGGAAATAAAATGGTCCACCATTTCGGGCAACGTCCGCCGCCCGGTTTCCCTGACCCGACGGGCCAGGAACAGGGTGAGGACCATGAGGCCGACCGCGCCCGATCCCAGATACCAGATGGCGGGAAAGCCCCTGGACCAGGCCAGGGAAACCACCCCGATGGTGGCCGAGCCCCCGATGCAGGAGGCGACGATGGAAAGGGAAACTCCGGGGGTGCGGGTGGATCGTCCCCCCAGGGCAAAGCCGTCCAGGGTCTGGCTTTTTCCATAGTGGGACAGTCCCAGTCCAATGAGGCAGGCAAAGTAAAGGGATAAAACAATCATAATGGCTCCAATAATCGAAACTGAAGACCACCTCGAATCAACGTTTTTGGATTCGAGGCAGCCATTAAATGGGAATAAAAGCGAAGGGGTTAAAATTCAATTGGGTGAGCCTTACAGGTAGGCACCACTGCGAACCAACCGGTCCACGGCCCGGGTAATCTGCCCCACCTGGTCCGGGGAAACGACAAAGGGGGGCATGGTGTAAATGAGGTTGCGGAAGGGGCGCAACCAGACCCCTTCTTTTATGAGGAAGGCCCGGCACTTGTCCATGTCCACGGACTCCCGGGTTTCCACGACACCCATTGCCCCCAGGACCCGGACATCGGCCACCCGGGGCAATTCCTTCAGGGGGGCCAACCCGGCTTCCAACCCCTTCTGGATGGCCAGCACCCGCTCCTGCCAGGGCGAAGCCAAAAGCAAATCCAGACTCTTGCAGGCCACGGCGCAGGCCAAAGGATTGCCCATGAAGGTGGGACCGTGCATGAGAACGCCCCCGCCCCTCGAAATCCCGTCCGCCACCCGGGAGGTGGCCACCGTGGCCGCCAGGGAGTGGTAGCCCCCGGTGAGGGCCTTGCCCATGCAGAGGATATCCGGGACGATATCGGCCCATTGGGAGGC
>JAKSBM010000064.1 GCA_022361135.1 Desulfobacterales bacterium
AAAAATCCCCAGGGAAAGGGAGCGGAACTAATGGCTGAAGAAAAGAAAACCAAAGGCAAAATCTGGTATCTGGGCTGGGGCCTGGCCGGGGTCATTCTGCTGGGAATCCTCAGCATGGTTTATGTCAACGCCGCCTTCCCCAAGGGCAAGTGTAAAGCCGTGGACCATCTGGAATCGGAGATGGACAACACCGACTGCTACAGCTGCCATGTCAAATCCACCCCCAAGGTGGCCCAGGACTGGTATGAGAGTAAACACGGGGTCATGCTGGTGAAATGCGTGGTCTGCCACGGACAACCCGACAACAAAGGGGCGGTGCCCTTCAGTCGGAACCCGGATGTGGAAACCGTGTGCAAAAAATGCCACGACCCGGCCATTGCCCGCATGGAAGCCAAGTTCGGCATGGATCTCAATTGCAATCAATGCCATCCCTATCACAATAACTCCCTGCACCACGATGCCTATGTGCGCAATCCCACACAGACAACCATCAACTAGCCGGCCACGGCTGAACAGGAGATAAACCATGGATATGAACAGACGGGATTTTCTCAAAGCCACGGCCGCTGCATCGGCCCTCACCGCCATTGGCGCTCCCCTGGCCTTTGCCCTGGAGGACAATGCCCCGGACAAATGGATCAAGGGCGTCTGCCGCTTCTGCGGCACCGGCTGCGGGGTCATGGTGGGCGTAAAGGGGGAAAAGGTCGTCCGTATCAAGGGCGACCCCAACAACCACAACAAGGGATTCCTCTGCCTCAAGGGTGCCCTGCTGGTGCCGGTGATCTATGCCAAGGACCGGATCACCACCCCCATGATCCGGAAGAACGGAACCCTCACCCCGGCCAGCTGGGACGAGGCCCTGGATTATACGGCCAACAAGTTTAAAACCGCCCTGGCCCAGGACGGCCCCGATGCCGTGGCCTACTACGGGTCGGGCCAGGCCCTCACCGAAGAAACCTACCTGGCCTCCAAAATATTCAAGGCGGGTTTGAAAAGCAACAACGTGGAAGGCAACCCCCGGCTCTGCATGGCCTCGGCCGTGGGGGGCTATGTCACCACCTTCGGCAAGGACGAGCCCATGGGCTCCTACGACGACATCGACGCCACCTCCTGCTTTTTCATCATCGGCTCCACCACATCGGAAGGCCACCCCATCCTCTTCCGCCGCATTGCCCGGCGGAAGCAGGCCGATCCCAATGTGAAAATCATTGTGGTGGACCCCAGAAGAACCAGCACCGCCCGCATCGCCGACCTCCACGCCCCCCTCAAACCGGGCACGGACCTGGCCATCCTCAACGCCATGGCCCACCACATCGTG
>JAKSBM010001016.1 GCA_022361135.1 Desulfobacterales bacterium
ACCCCGTTGAGGAACAAGGGCACCAGCACCTTCCAGATCATGAGCCCGGAAACCATAAAGGAAAACAGGGATCTTACCCCGGTCCACCCACCGAAAAGGACCAGCCCCCCTGCAAATAGGGCAAAGAGAAAAAACTGGTAGCCCAGACGATAATGGGCCTGGGGCAGGACATAGATCACCCGCCCCTCCCGATCCAGGGAAAGCACCACCAAGGCCCGGTCACCCGCTGCAAATAATTTATCCCGATCCAATTGCCCCCTGAGTTGGTTGGAGGAGGAGAAAATCCGGCCCTGGAAGGGGCCGGACTCTATCTTCAAACGAAGGGACTGGTTGCCCTTGCGGATCATGCCCAATTGATGGACCTGGGAATTGTCCACGGATAGGATTTCCCCCCGGCACCGCACGGCCCGGTCTTCTCCCCGGTAATAGGGATTGGGCAGATAAGCCAGGCCCAGACAGATGAGGATCAGGGTCACAAGGACGGGCAGATTCCTGCCCAATTGCAAGTCCGAAAACAAGGTCATTGGATATCCCTACCGAACCGCCACGGCCCCATGGAAGTTCAACCCCATGACAGACATGATCTTTTTGGCAATGTCGGTGTTATCATAATATCCGTTGAACAACTCCGATCCCTTGCCAATGGCAGAGGTGGAGACCGGAGTGCCCGTGTGCTTATAAGAAGTCCACCCCAGGCCGGCCTTCTGGCTCAAGGTGTGGGTCAGGGCAATGGTCAGGGGATTGTAGCCCCCGTAAAGCAGGTAGTTATCCGGTTCCTTCAGGGTTTTCTTATCTGCGGTCATGGCCATTTCAAATGCCGTTTGGATCTTATCCAGTTCGTGGGGCTTCAGGGCCATGATCCCGTCGCTGCCGTCAAATTCAAAGCCAAAGTATTCCCGGATCAAGGGTTTAAATTGGGCAAATTCGGCCCGGGGAAATTTTTCCTTAAAGGGAGTGAAGACCTCTTGGGTGAACTTTTTAAAGGAAACCTTCTGGTGCTTCAGCACCTCAAAATGGGAGGCGTACTTGGTGCCGGCAAAGCCCAGGGTCAAACCGCCGCACTCATGGTCACCGGTGACCACCAGCAGGGTTTCATCGGCGTGGGCCTTGTAAAAGTCCAGGGCCACTTTAACGGCGTCGTCAAAGGCGATGTTATTGGTGATGGCGGCGGCGGCATCGTTGGCATGGCAGGCCCAGTCGATCTTCCCCCCTTCAACCATGAGGAAAAACCCCTTGGGATTTTCCAAAAGTTCAATGGCTTTACCCGTGAATTCGGGCAAGGTGATATCGGCTTCGCCCATGTCCATGGCATAGGGAAGGGCCTTGGCATCCTGGAGCCATGCGTTGTAGGCAATGACCTTGCCGGCATTCTTGTCCAGTGCGGAAAAGGATGCCTTGTCAAAGACCACGGTGTAGCCGTTTTCCTGGGCCAGGGCCAGGGCATCCCCCTGGGGATTGTCGGATTTCTTACCCCTAGGATCCTTTAGGCCGCCGCCCCCGAAAAAATCAAAATCAGACCGGGCCAGGGCCATGTCGATTTCATGGTACATCTTCCGGTGTTTTACATGGGCGTAAAAGGCCGCCGGAGTGGCATGATCAATGGAAACCGAAGATACGATACCCACCTTTTTTCCCTGCTGTTTGGCCATTTCCGCAAGGCTGGACAGGGGTTTATGGTTGGGATCAATGCCGATGTAATTGATATTGGTCTTCAGCCCCGAAGCCAGGGAGGTGGCCGAAGAGGCGGATCCGGTGATGAACCGGTTGGCCGCCTGGGTGGTGGTGATGCCCTGGGCCGGCAGGGTATCCATGTTCAAGGCCTCTCCCTTGTAGGCCTGGGTGGCCATGCGCTGGGGAATCCCCATGCCGTCCCCCACCATGAGAATGACGTACTTGGCGGGCTTCCCCCTGTGGGAATTGGCGGTTTCGGCCATGGCCAGCTTCCCGAAAACCAACAGGGAAACCAACAGGGTGATGATCACTAAATAACGGGTACGATTGCGGACAAGTTCAGTCCCCATGTCTTCTCTCCTTCTTGAATA
>JAKSBM010000934.1 GCA_022361135.1 Desulfobacterales bacterium
ATAATTTCAAGGTCACATCCCGGTTGCCGTGTCTTTCGTAACATTGGGCAGCCCGTCGGACCCCCGCCCCCCTTTCGCCCACGGGATCTTCATCACCGGCAAAGCAAAGCAGGGGCAAATCATCCGGGGTGTTCCGGAAAGCAGCAGGATGGGTAATTCGTTGCAACCCGGTGAAAAGGTCCCGGTAGAATCCCAGGGTAAAATCAATCCCGCAATGGGGATCCGCCACATAGGCATCCACATGGTCCGGGTCACGGGAGAGCCAGTCGTATTCCGTTCGGTTGGGGGCAAATTGACCATTGAATTTTCCCAGGGTCATCCGGGTCAGCATCCCGCCGGACTTCAGAGGAGATGCAAAGAGGGAAAGGCACCGTGTCAAAAGAAAACCAGCCAGGGCATCCATGCGCTTATGGGCTGTGCCGGACAGAATTAAGCCCTTCAGCCTCCGGCCATGGCGGGAGGCAAAATCCCGGGCCAGGAAGGACCCCATGGAATGGCCCATGAGGAAAACAGGCGTTTCACCATCATCTTCCAGAATCTTCCGGCAAAGCACCAGCAGATCATCCACCACCCGATCCCACCCATTGCGGGAGGCAAAATGGCCCATTTGTCCAGCCCTTTCTCCGGTCAATCCATGCCCCCGGTGATCGGGCGCATAAACTGAAATCCCCTGACCATTTAAATGGGTTGCCAATTCCCGGTAACGCCCGCCGTGCTCCCCCATGCCATGGGCAATGATCAATTGGGCCCTGCACCGGGCAATCCCCCAATTATGGATAAAAACACGTTCACCGTCCTTCCCACGTATCTCAGATAATTTCACGGCTCCACACCCTTAAATTTTTTATTAAGCTTTATATACTGGGACGTATCATTCCTTCCATGGTCCATTGCTACATGGAAGAAAAGAAAAATTCAAGACAGGGCCTGGATCCGGCCATTATCTTTCAATGCCCACGCGGGCTTTGACACCTTTGGAATAATAATGTTTAATTTCTTTCAACTCTATGACCTCATCGGCCTTGTCCATGACCGATTGCGCAGCCCCCCGCCCTGTGACAATCAGATCAACATGCCCGGGCTTTAATTCAAACAAACTCAACAATTGGTGTTCTGAAATAATCCCATATTCCACAGCCATATTTCCTTCATCAATAACGACAAGGTCATACTCACCTTTTACAATTGCTTCATGGATCTTCCCATACCCAATTTTCCCTGCCAAATGATCTTCTTCAGAGGGTTTGCCCTTGACGAATCGCCCCGCCCCATAATGCTCCACCGTCAGTTGGTCCTTGAATTTGTCCAAGGCCGTAAACTCAGAGTAATTTCCCGATTTCAGAAATTGTCCAATAAAAACCTTGCTACCTTCCCCCATGGCAAGAACTACCAGTCCTAAAGCAGAAGTTGTTTTGCCCTTCCCATTGCCGGTGAAAATCCGAATTACACCTCCCATAAAATCTCCTTTTTTAAATGATAACAAGGAATGACACACCCACGGTATCAGGATATTTCCAATGGCACCCTAGTCCATCAGATGATTTTCAACCGGCCCAAAGACGAATTATTCTAATGAAATAGAAAAAAGAAGTTGATTTAAAACACTGTTCTGATAAAGCAATAAATTGTTAGAGATAGATAACCATAAACTAGTAAAATTTGCTGGCGGGTTATCGTGGATCTTCACAACAAAAGCGTGTCTGCCATTCTTAACAATTTGTCCGATGCCTTTGTGATGGTTAATGCCGCGGGTAGAATTGATTTTCTCAATTCCGTAGCGGAAAAAATCACCGGCTATTCGAATTCAGAAGCAAAGGGAATGGTATGCCATAAAATATTCAACTCCGACCGATGCCGAAACACCTGCCCGTTCCGCTTCCCGGGAAACAACAAAAAAAGCAGTGCAAAAAGAGAAGCAGAAATCATCTGCAAGGACAATACCCGGAAGATAATAGAATGCACCACCTCGACAATTGTTAACACCGACGGAATCATAGCCGGCGCAGTAGATGTCTTTAAAGACATAACCAAAATAAAACGTCTGGAAGACAACCTTAAACACTCGGAATTCAAATATCGTAGATTATTCGAGAGTTCCAAGGATATGATCTTTATTACGTCCCAAGACGGAAGGTTTCTTGATTTCAATCAGGCATTGGTGGATTTACTTGGGTATAAAACAAAGGAAGAATTATATGCCTTAAAAAACATCCGCACTATTTTCATCGATATTATCCATTGGCAGGTCTTCCAGAAACAGATCCATATCAACGGTTTTGTAAAGGACTTCGAAGCCGGATTCCGGACCAAGGACGGCGACCGTCTACACTGCTCCCTGAGCGCCGGGGCGATTAAAAACAATCAAGGTGATACGGTTGGGTATGAGGTCATTGCCAAGGATATCACCGCCAGAATGGATGCATTCAGAAGCCTTTATAAACACCACCAGGAGTTGTTGCTTCTCAACACCATTGCCGTGACAATGAACAGTGTATTGGAACTGGATGAGGTTCTTTTAACGGCATTGGACCAAGTCATGGAACAATTGAATTTCAAAACAGGTGCCATTTTCCTTATCAATCAAAGAAGGGGAACCTTTGATCTAAAGGTACAGAAGGGATTACCCAGAACGCCCCTCCCCCCCTTGGGAATCAAATTCCATGACCGGGAACTCATGGAGTTTTTCCTGGGCCCCAATAATGTGGTGACCCCTAAGTCCATTTTTCCCTCCTTTAAAATTTCCATAGAAGCGTCCCCTCCAACAACCCTGACCTGTTTTCTGATCACCGAAAAAGAGAAACCCTCAGGCTTTATGGCCTTTCGCATTGATGATGAAGCTGAAATGTGCATTGAAGATTTTCATCTCCTGGGCTCCCTGGGTAATTTTGTGGGAGGAGCCATTGCCAACATCAATCTGCTGAAAACCGTTCAAAAACACAGGGAAGAATTAAAGGATGTAGCTGCCAAATTATTCAATTCCCAGGAAGCGGAATGCAAACGAATATCAAGGGAACTCCATGATGAAACAGGATCATCACTCATCGGGATCAATCTGAAACTGGATACCGTCGAAAAGAAAATCCCGAAAACGGCAACGGAAGCACGGGGATTACTCCGCCAGGTCAAGGGACGGATTAACCAAACTTACTTGGGAATGCGCCGGATATCACACAGACTCCATCCAGCACTGCTCACGGATCTGGGGCTGGAACCGGCCCTGGATCAGTATATATCTGAAATTCACGATCAAAGTGATCTGAATATTACCTTTAAAATGATTGGTTTTTCCGGCCGAATACAACCGAACATTGAAACGGTTTTATATCGATTCTCCCAGGAAGCCTTGTCCAATACCATTAAACACGCCAAGGCAAATACCTTTAAACTATCCATTATTAAAGGCTATCCGTCTGTCATTTTCATTGCAGAAGATGATGGAACGGGCTTTGATCCCAGTACAGATGCGGCCGATAGACCGGCCCTGGGGCTTCTTTCCATGAGGGAACGCACCGCCCTGCTCAATGGAAAATTCATCCTGCGCAGTTCCCCGGGAAACGGAACCCGAATTCGAATTGAAATTCCATTGAATATCCCATCCAGTATTCCCAAAAACAGCTTTATAAAAGAAGCACAGGAACATTATGAATAATCAGCCCATCACCATTGTCATTGCAGACGATCATACCATCGTTAGACAGGGTTTGATCAAACTATTGGAAGAGGAAAAAAACATGCGGGTCGTTGGAGAGGCGAAAAATGGAAGGGATGCCATCACCCAAGTTCAAGCCCTGGAGCCGGATATCATCATCATGGATATCGCCATGCCAAAACTCAATGGAATTGAGGCAACCCGACAGATCAAACATGCAAATTCAAAAACAAAAATCATCATCCTTTCCATGCATGAGCACAATCGATACATCAGAGAATTATTAACATTAGGAGTGTCAGGATATCTGCTCAAAAACGCGGCGTCTGACGATATCATTAAAGCTGTCTACCTTTCCATGAAAGGTGAAACCTACCTGAGTCCATCCATTTCCAGCCGATTAATCGAAGATTATGTGGGTATGAATAAAAAATCCATGGAAGAGGAATTATATAACACACTTTCCAATCGAGAACGGGAAGTCTTTCAAATGATCGTTGAGGGGGATTCCACAAAAAAAATAGCGGAAACACTCTGTGTCAGTCCCAGTACAGTGAAGTCCCACCGTGCAAATATCATGGAAAAACTAAAAATGGATAACCTGTCCCAACTGATCCAATATGCCATCCAACTGGGTATTATCGACATCCAGATATGAAACCGTTTAAGTCTGCCGAAGGAAAACCCATCGGTGGTTCACTTAACATATGCCAAAAAGGGAGGATGACATCATGACCGACTGGAACCATTATCTATATGAATTAATTGATGCCGTTGTGAGAGGTAATTCCGCCCATAGTCAAAAAGCCGCGCAAAATGCACTTAAAGCCGGGGTTCCAGCCAAGACAGCGGTGTTGGAAGGTTTGGCCCAAGGCATGCGTCAGGTGGGCTCCCTATACGACAGCAATGAATATTTCGTTCCCGAAGTTCTCATGAGTGCAGAAGCCCTTTACACCGGCATGGGTATCCTACGCCCCCATATTGAATCGGACGCGTTGCTCCCCCCGTCAAAGATAGTCATTGGAACGGTGAAAGGAGATATTCACGACATTGGAAAAAACATCACAAAACTCATGTTCCATGCAGCGGGCTGGCATGTATTTGACCTGGGCTGTGATGTGAAATTAGAAGATTTTGTACAGGCCCAACAGGAAGTCAAGCCCGACATCCTGGCCATGTCCGCCATGATGACCACCACCATGATGGGCATGCGCAAGGTCATATCCATGGTCCGCGCCAAAAACAGGGATTGCCTGATCATGATCGGAGGCGCCCCTGTTACACGGGATATTGCAGACCTTTTCGGGGCAGACGGATACGCCGGTTCAGCAGGAACCGCCGTATCGGAAGGACTCAAAATGATGGAACGGGCTGCCAAAATTCCCTGTTGAATCAGGGAAAAGCCCTCACACCCCACTTTTCTGCCCGGATCATATCATTTAAAGCCGATTCCAACACATTCTCCATTCCGAAAAGGAATCGGCTTATCCGAAGTCACCCATCCCATGGTCCCGCCCCCCTTTTCCCCTCCCTCACCCATTGAATTCCTTTTTTTCATCTTTTCCACACAAAAAACCGTCCTGGGGACGATTTACCCTCCAAAGCCCCCTTTGTTAAAGTCGATTCGGCAAATACGGAATGCGATAAGGGTGCCCAAAACACACAGGAATTGTCCATGATTTTAAACTGAATCTAAGGAGGAAATGATGTTTCACTTTGATACACCGCAGCAGGTCTGCGAGGTCGGCGGTATTAGATTTGGAGGTCAGCCGGGGGATTACCCCACCGTGGTCTGTAATTCCATATTCCAAAAAGGGGATAAAATTTTTCCTGGAAAACGCAAGGACGGGTTTGACGAAGAAAGGGCAGCAGAGCTCATCAAGGAACAGGATCGACTCAGCAAAGAAACCGGGGTACCCGGGATGGCCGACATCGTCGCCAACACGGGAAAGGAATTCAAAACCTTTATTGATTTCCTTATTTCCCAGACAGACATGCCCTTCTGCATTGATGCATGGACTTTAAAACCCAAGCTGGAGGCGGCCGCCTATTGTGCGGAAAAAGGTCTCCTTGACCGAATGTTTTACAACAGCATAACGGTTTGGGAACAGGATCTGGATACGGAAATCAAGGAAATGGTCCAGATCGGAGTCAAAAATGTTCTCCTGGTTTCATTCGACCAAGAAGACCAAATGCCCACCGGCCGTATCACAGGAACCCAGAAGTTGCTGGATGCCATCGAGCGCAACAACGCAAAATTTGAGAATATTTTCATCGACACCTCGGTGATGAACGGTCCTGCAACAGCCCTATGCGGGATTGCCAATCAACTCATCAAAAAGAAATGGGGATTTGTCACCAGTTCGGCACCGTCAAATGGCTCCTACATGTGGACCGACGCCCGGGAAAAATGGGGATTCAAGGGATGGGCTGCAGCGGATGCTGCATTGGAATCCCTATCGGCATTCATGTACCACGACATGATATTTTCCGGTCCAATGGCCGGTGCCCAGCGCATTATGCCGGCCGTGGCCATGGCTGATGCATTCCTGGCAACCGCCGTGTTCAGCGAAACAGGACGCCTGCCCAAAACCCAGGACCATCCATTGTTCAAACTATTCCCCGACTTTGTGGAAAACCTGAAAACCGCAAGGGGATAACCCCCAAGACATGAAAGGTAAAGCCATGACTGAACTTACCGGAAAACAGAGAGTTCAAAAATTATTCAAACGCGAACCCCTGGATATCATGCCCTGTTTCAGCGGCCAGGGAACGGTTGTGATCCAGGCCATTGAAAAAATGGGAACCCAATTTGCAAAAATCCATACCGATGCCGAACTCATGGCCCAGTCAGCCATCACCTCTGCCCGCATGTTCGGACTCGATGGTGTGGTAATCCCCTATGACATGGCCGTTGTCGCAGAAGCCATGGGAAGGGGGGTTTCACTCTATGAAAATGCCGACGGCGTTATTTATCCCACCGTTCCCAATAAGTGGAACAACCTGGACGAAATTAAAATTCCAGACAATTTCATGGACCAGGGCCGATTGCCCTTGGTGGACGAGGCCATAAAAATCATTAAAAAAGAGGCTCCGGAGCTTGCCGTGGGTGCCTGGGTACTGGGCCCCTTTACCATGGCCGGCCAAATCATGGAACTGGATATACTCCTCAAGGGATTGAAAAAGAAAAAAGAACAGACCGCAGCCTTCCTGGACAAGATCACCCAGATCACCATCGACCTGGTAAAACACTACCAGGAAATGGATGTGGACTTTATCAGCGTCAGGGATATGGGATCGGGAACAGACTTGCTTTCCCCCAGAATGTGGAAAACCCTGGTGGGCCCCAATCTGAAAAAAGTTTTTGATGCCATCACCTGTGTCCCATCGGTCAACCACATCTGCGGTTCCACGGACATGATCATTGAAATGATGCATGAATGCGGTGCAGATGCCCTGAGCGTGGATCAGAAAAACAATGTGGTCCAAACCCGTGAAAAACTGGGTACTGATGTTTTGATCTTTGGCAACTTTGACCCCTATGCAACCCTTTGCCAGATGGAAGATCAAGCAGAAGTGGAAAAGGTCATCAAACAATGCATTGACGATGGCCAGGATGCGGTTTGGCCCGGTTGCGATATCTGGCCGGAAATCCGTGAAGAAAACATGAGAACATATGTCCGCACCGTCCGCGAATATGGAAAGAAACCGTCACCGGCAGTTGGAAGAATCTAACCCAAGGAGGGAAATATGAGCACCCAAGACGAAATTCTGGCAAAACTCAAAGAAGCAGTCGTTGAATACGAAGAAGATGAATGTGCAGATGCAGCACAGGAAGCCCTGGATTCCGGCGTCGATGCCATGCTTGCCGTCATGGACGGACTCGCAGCCGGCATGGAGGAAGTCGGTGTTCTCTTTGACACCAATGAATACTTTGTTCCCGAAGTACTCATGTGTGCAGATGCCCTCTACAAGGGGCTTGATATCCTGCGCCCCCACATCACAATGGAAACAGACGCCCCCAAGGCATCGGTGGTGATCGGCTCCATCCAGGGAGATGTCCATGACATCGGTAAAAACCTGGTCAAAATGATGTTTGACGTAGCCGGCTGGGATGTCCACGACCTGGGCAGGGATGTTCCCCTGGAGGATTTCGTTGAAAAACAATTGGATGTCAATTCCGACGTACTGGCCATGTCAGCTATGATGACCACCACCATGATGGGAATGAAAAAAGTCATTGCCATGGTGAAGGAAAAAAATCCAGACTGTCTGATCATGCTGGGAGGTGCACCGGTCACCCGGGATGTGGCCAATCTGTTCGGAGCAGACGGCTATGCAGAGTCTGCCGGGAATGCGGTTTCGGAAGGCATTAAAATGATTGGTCGTTTACGCGAATATCAGAAAGGTGACATCGAATAAGCACAAGGAGTCTCATCCATGGCACAAGAATATGTAAATGTTATTTTCCAGCCTTCGGGCCGCAGGGGTAAGGTCCCCAAAGGATGCAACATCATAGAAGCATCCCGTCTTATCGGGGTGGACATTGAAGCCCTGTGCGGCGAAACAAAGGTCTGCGGCAAATGCATCGTCCGTGTGGAAGAAGGTCACTTTGAAAAATATAATATCCAATCTTCCATGTCCCACGTCACCCCCTGGCAGGAAGAGGTGGAAGCGAAGTTCATTCCACCGGAAAGAAAAAACAAAGGGTTTCGGCTGGGCTGCGTTGCCAAGATCCAGGATGATGTTCTGATTTTCGTCCCAGAGGAATCCAGGGCTGGAAAGCAGGTGGTTTCCAAGGCTGCCCGGGACATCAATATAGAATTTAACCCCATGGTGAAACTCTACACCATTGAACTCAAAAAACCGGATTTTGAAGATAAAATTGCCGACTGGGAACGTCTGAGTAATGGCCTGGCCAGGGAGTACGGCCTCACCGATCTTACCATTGACATTGTCGCCCTGCGAAGCCTGCCTGCGGCCCTTCGAGCCAAGGGGTGGACCGTCACCGTAAGTGTGTGGAACGATGAAGAAGTTATCCGGATCCAGCCCGGTCGTGTCCAACATGCCTACGGCATCGCCATCGACGTGGGGACGACCACATGCGCCGCATATCTGTGCGACCTGACCACCATGGAGGTAATCAGCACCTCCTCCATCATGAATCCCCAGTGCAAATACGGTGAAGACGTCATGGCCAGGATCACATTTCATATGACGACGCCCGATGGCCTGAAACGCATGGGAGAAGACATCATTGAAGGTATCAATGCCCTCGTTGAAAAGGCCATCTCCCAGACGCATCCCAAAAAGAAAAAGATTAAAAAGAAAAAAGGAGAAACCGGCCCGGATCAATTCAAGGAGATCCTTGAAGAGGGTGTGGAGTACCTTCGAATTTCCAAGGAAGACATCGAAGACATCACCATTGGATTTAATACGGCCATGCACCACATTTTACTGGGACTGGATCCAGAGCCCGTGGGGCTGGCTCCTTTTCCTCCGGTTATCCACCACAGTATGGACATTAAAGCACGTGACCTCAACATCAATATAAATCCTTCATCATATGTTTTTACCATGCCCAATGAAGCTGGCTTTGTCGGCGGGGACAATGTGGGCGTACTCCTGGCTGAAGAGCCATATAAAGGGGACGAAATCCAATTGATCATCGACATTGGAACCAATGGAGAATTGATTCTGGGGAACCGGCATAAGCTTTATTCATCTTCATGCGCCACGGGTCCGGCCATGGAAGGGGCACAATTGAGTTTTGGCATGCGCGCGGCCCCGGGTGCCATTGAACGCATTGAGATTGATCCGGAAACCCAGGATGTGGATTACCGCGTCATTGGCCATGACAAATCCCGAAAATTCTCAAAGCCCGAAGATATGAAAGTCAAAGGAATCTGTGGTTCAGGAATCCTGGACGTCCTGGCCGAACTTTATCGGGCCAGTGTTATCACCAAAACCGGTGTATTCAACAAAAAACTATTGAAAGAAAATCCAAGGTTCAGAAAAAACCCAGATACCCGGCAGCCTGAATTTGTACTGGCCTGGAAGGAAGATTCCTCCATTGACAAGGATATCGTCATCACACAAAAGGATATCCGTCAAATTCAACTGGCCAAGGGAGCCCTCTATGCCGGGTGCAAATTAATGATGAAAAAAATGGGCATCGACAAGGTGGATACCGTAAAAATCGCCGGAGCATTCGGCACACACGTGGACCGGGAGAAAGCATTGGTTATGGGCCTATTCCCCGATTGCGAAATCGACAGAATCCATGGTGTGGGTAATGCGGCAGGGGATGGATGCCGGGCG
>JAKSBM010000824.1 GCA_022361135.1 Desulfobacterales bacterium
ACCGTCTGATGTCGGCGGTCCCTCACCTTCTCCTGTCAGACGGAGTTTTGAACCGACATCCACGCCGGCCGGGATTTTCACCTGGACCTTGCGGGTGATTTCCACCCTGCCGTTGCCGCGGCATTTTATGCACGTATTGGAAATAATGGTTCCCTGGCATTTACAATAGGGGCATGTGGTCTTCACCTTGAAAAAGCCCTGGCTCTGGATAAACTGACCGGTGCCGTGGCAATGGGAACAGGTGGAGGGGCTGGTACCGGGACGACAGCCGTTGCCGCCGCAGTCCTCACAGGTGATCAATTTGGGAATGGAAATGGTTTTTTCCGTTCCAAAGGCGGCTTCCATGAAATCAATGGTCATGTTGTAGCGCAGGTCAGCCCCCCGCTGGACACGACCCCGGCCACCGCGGCCTCCGCCAAATCCAAAGAAATCCTCAAAAATATCCCCGAAGCTGGAAAAGATGTCCTCAAACCCGCTGGGACCGGAATGGCCGGCGCCCTCCAGACCCTGGTGACCGAACTGGTCGTAGATCTGACGTTTATTATCGTCGGTCAGGACTTCATAGGCTTCGGAAGCCTCCTTGAATTTGTCTTCGGCTTCCTTGTTATCCGGGTTTTTATCCGGATGAAATTTAATGGCCAGCTTCCGGTAGGCCTTTTTCAGAACCTGTTTGTCTGCATCCCTTGCAACACCGAGGATCTCATAATAATCTCGTTTCTCACTCATATCCTAACCCAATCGTTCAAATCATTCAGATCTGTTATAATTGTATTCTTTCCTGCTATATGATATTTTGCCAACTTGTTTTGGTAAATATCATAATTTAACTCAAATTAGTAGGTTGTCAACGATGAATAAAGAGCTGGTTTTTGTCAAAGATATGTTTGATAAAATCGCCCCACGCTACGACTTTTTGAACCGGCTCCTCAGCCTTCGTCAGGATACCATGTGGCGCCGCCAAATGGTAGATGCAGCAAAGCTTTCCAAGGGAGACACCATTTTGGATGTGGCCTGCGGCACCTGTGACGTGGCCCTGGAAGCCAGTAGCCGCCTTAAAGACCAGGCCCAAATCATCGGACTGGATTTTTCCCACGGCATGCTGAAACTGGGCCAATCCAAGCTGCAACGGCTGGGCAATTCCGCCATCCAATTGGTCAACGGCAACGCCCTGGCCCTGCCCTTTGGAAAAAAATGGGTGGATGCGGTTTTCATTGCATTCGGCATCCGGAACATCATGGACCGACAAGGTGCCCTGGAGGAATTCCACCGGGTGCTCAAACCCGGGGGACGGGTGGTGGTACTGGAGTTGACCACACCGGAAAAGGGATTGCTTCGGCAGATTTACCTTTCCTATTTCCAGAAAATCCTGCCCCGCATCGGTGCCTATTTTTCCAAGGACAATGACGCCTACTCTTACCTGCCGGAATCCGTGCTCAAGTTCCCCAGTGCTTCGAACTTTGCCCGCCTCATGAAATCCGCCGGCTTTGAGTCCGTTCGATTTAAACCCATGACCTTTGGCATTGTAACCCTTTTTGTGGGAAGAAAGCCCTGATAGCACTATGATCAAAAGACTTAATCACACCGTGGAGGGACGGATTCTTTATTTCGGAATCCTTTTGGCAGCAATTCTTCTGGCCGTCATCGGCTACTACGCGGTGACGGATTTCCACACCGCCAAGGTTCTGGTTCTGGCCCTCATTGCCCACACCTTTGGGGGACGGGCCGCCGGCATCGGCCTTTGCATCCTCAATGGATACGGGGCCGGGATGACCATCGTTTACAATTTTTACCTGGAAGTCCTCATTGTCTGCTTCACCTATGCCGCCTTTGTTTTGAGCACCACCCAATACCTGGATTTCCCCTGGCTGAACCGGATCATGGACCGCATCGCTGTCAAGGCCGAGGAACAAAAGGACAAGGTGGAGGCATACGGCTGGCTGGGCATCTTCCTCTTTGTCATGGCCCCCCTGCCCGTCACCGGTCCCGTTGTGGGCTCCATCATCGGTTACATGATCCGCATGCGCCTGGCCAAAAACCTGGCCGCCACCCTCCTGGGAACCCTCACCGCCATCATTGTCTGGTTCTACGCCTTTGATTTCCTGGAAGAACGCTTCCAGATGATCCAATACATCTTTGTGGGTATCGTGCTCCTGGTGCTGATCCCCTACGCCAAAAAAATCAAAGACTTTTTCGCAGAAAAATAGACCCCGAATTCAGCGCGTCTACGATCAAAGCCCCGATGCCAAAAGGCACCGGGGCTTTTTAATTTTCAATGACCCAAGGAATGGAAAAATGGGCCAATCAAGCCCGGGTATTCCATGCCCGGTTTACGACTTAAAATTGTTTCTTTAGCAGGCTGTGCTCCAGCCCCTGGCGGTCATCCCGCTCCGGGTATCCGATATTGTAATGGAGCCCCCGGCTTTCCCTGCGCATGAGGGCGGAACGGATGATAAGTTCGGCCACCGTGGCCAGGTTCCGCAACTCAATGAGATCCGAGGTCACCTTGAAATCCCAATAATAGTCGTTGATCTCTTCCTGGATATTTTCAATGCGGCGCAGGGCCCGCTGGAGGCGCTTGTCCGACCGGACAATGCCCACATAATTCCACATGAGGCGACGAATCTCATCCCAATTGTGGGAAACCACAATGGCCTCGTCGGAGTCGGAGACCCCGGCATCATCCCAGGGATCCAATTCCATGTCCGCCCCCATATCCATGGCCTGGAATTCCCCAATGGAATCCTGGGCGGCTTCATGGGCATAGATCAATGCTTCCAACAGGGAGTTGGAGGCCAGGCGGTTGGCCCCGTGGAGTCCGGTGCATGCGGTTTCCCCCACGGCATAGAGGTGGAGGACATCACTGCGGCCGGACAGATCCGTGGCCACACCGCCGCACATATAATGGGCCGCCGGCACCACGGGAATGGGATTCCGGGTGATGTCGATGCCGTATTCCAGGCATTTGCGGTAGATATTGGGAAAGCGTTTTTTCACAAAGTCGGGGTCCCTGTGGGTGATGTCCAGAAAAACGGACTCGGCCCCGGTTTTTTTCAATTCATTGTCAATGGCCCGGGCCACCACGTCCCTGCATGCCAGTTCACCGTCGGGGCTGTAACCATCCATGAAACGATTGCCCTTCTCATCCTTAAGCAGGGCCCCCTCCCCCCGGACGGCCTCGGAAATGAGGAAATTCTTGGCTTCGGGATGAAAAAGGCAGGTGGGATGGAATTGGACAAACTCCATGTTGGCAATGGTTGCCCCAGCCCGGTAGGCCATGGCAATGCCGTCCCCGGTGGCAATGTCCGGGTTGGAGGTATAAAGGTAGACCTTGGAAGCGCCCCCCGTTGCCAAGAGGGTGATGCCGGCGTGGAAGGTTTCCACCCGGCCGGTTTTATTGTCCAGCACATAGGCACCGGCACAACGATTTTCCCTCTGGGTCACCAGCAGGCCAGAGCGGATGGATGAGGAATAGGTGATGAGGTTGACGGCCACATGGTCTTCCAGGATGGTGATGTTTTCATGCTTTTCCACATGGGAAACCAGAACATCCTCGATTTCCTTGCCCGTGAGATCCTGGGCATGGATGATACGGTTGGCCGAATGCCCCCCCTCACGTCCCATGGCAAAGTCAAAGGGGCCATCCCCTTTTTTATTGAACCGCGCCCCCAGCTCCACCAATTCACGGATCCGACGGGGGCCGTTCTTCACCACCCGCTCCACCACATCGGGGGTACAAAGGCCATCCCCGGCCCTGTGGGTGTCGTCCATGTGGAGATCAAAGGAATCATCTTCTCCGAAGACAGCGGCCACACCGCCCTGGGCCAGGGCGGTGTTGGTTTTTTGTATCTTTTTTTTGGTGACAATGGTCACCCGACCGTGGGCGGCCACTTTCAGTGCATAACTCAGACCGGCGATGCCGCTGCCGATGACCAGAAAATCCGTTTCTTGAATACCCATGGTTATCCTGTCCAGACCGGCTTAATTAATCCAAAAGGGAATAGCGCTTTTTCTTCCGTGTACTCAGTCCCAGAATCAGTCCCACAATAAAAACACCGGCCCCGCTGAGGAACCAGAGGGTTTCTTCATTGTCCGCATTGGCCTCCAGGACCTCGATTTCTTCCTTCTGGGCCTGGGATTGTTCCAGAAGTGCCTTGTACTGGGCTTCCAACTTCAGCACATCGGCGGCCTCCCGGCGCAGCTTCTGATACTTCTGTTCAATGTCGGTGAGTTCCCGGTTCACCCGGATCAAATCGGAATTGGTGGATTCACTCTTCCCCAAATCGGTTCTCAGCCGCTGGTTTTCAGTCTTCAACCGAGCCACCATGAGATCCACGGGTTCCTTGGTGGTGAGGAAACGACTCAATACCCAGCCGGAACGACCGTTTTCCGCTTTAACACGGGTCCAGTCCGGCCCCTTTTCCAACACCGTCAACCGGCTTCCCGAAACCAACATGGAAACGATCTTATTTCCGGTCCCCGGGGCGGTACGCATGGTGATCTTAGTAACGGGATTCACATAAACGGTCTGGGCTGCGGCCACAGTAGCCGTCATCCAGATTCCCACAGCCAGCAATACGGGAAGGAACTTTCTCATATTTTTTCTTTTCTCCTTAATCCAAACAGAGTTGATCTTTAAATTGACTATATCCCATACCATCGGCCCCGGGGTTTCGCAACATCAAAAGCACCCATACAAAGGCGTTCCATGGACTCAATCAAGGGAAATCATTGAAATTTGGACTGGTAAAAGGCCCAGGGGGTCATCCGTTCATGGGCACCGGAGCGGACATATTCCAAATGGAATTTGAATACGGCCGGCCCCTGGTAACCGGGCAGGGCTAAAAACAAACCAAAGATGCACACACCATAATCCCATGGATTTTCCCCCCATATCCGTCCTTTTCAGGTATGTCATGCCCCAAAAGGGGAACACGTTTTTCCAAGGAATCCCCCACCAGGCCCCCTATTCTATAAAATAAACAGCGTTCAAAAAAAAGCTTTTCAAACTCCGGTTGTTCATCTTATAAGAGATCTACACCTGATACTTAGGTTGCCCAGAGCCCAAGCGCCACCGCGAATCGTATTGTTCCAACAACATATATAGATGGAGGTAAATGATGACCCACGGCAAATGGCAGACGCCCCACTGGCCCAAGGATGTAAGCACCGCGGTTCCGGACTACAACTTCCCCCTGTTCAAATTTCTCGATGATGCAGCAGCCAAGTACCCCAACCGGGATTTCACCGTATTCAACGGGGCCAGCCGGACATTTGCCCAGGTTAAGGATGCCAGTGAACGCGTGGCCGTATTCCTGGCCAACAACGGCATTAAAAAAGGGGATAAAGTGGCCATATTCCTGCCCAACCTCCCCCATTTTCCAGAAATCCTCTTTGGCATCCTCAAAATCGGGGCCGTGGCCGTGAATTGCAACCCCATCTACACGGCCTCCGAACTCCAATACCAGCTCCGGGATTCGGAGTCCAAACTGGTCTTTTGCATGGATCACCCCGAATTCTACCCCAATGCCTGCCGGGCCATCCAGGGCACCCGGGTGGAAACCGTTGTGGCCTGCAACGTCAAATCCCATCTGCCCAAGCTCAAGGCCGTTTTGGGCAGCCTTTTGGGAAAAATCCCCAAGGCCCCCAAAATAGAAGACAACCATTACACCTACGACCAGGTCATGGCCAACTCCGGCGGCCCCCTGCCCCAGGTTGACATCGATCCGGAAAACGATACGGCGGTCATGCTCTACACCGGCGGAACCACCGGCGTCCCCAAGGGGGCGGAACTCACCCACACCAATTTTACCTACGACGCCGTGGCCGTGTGTGAATACGTCCGTCTGCCCCACGGCCCGGGTCTGAAACCGGAACCCATGCGCCAGGGTGGTTTCCACACCTTCCTGGGCGTATTGCCCTGGTACCATAGTTTCGGCATCACCACTGCCCTGCTTTCGGCCACGGGAACGGCCAGCCGCCTGGTCTGCATCCCCGACCCCCGCGCCGGGAATCCGCCGTTCACCGAGGTACTCAAGGCGGTTCAGACCTACAAGCCCACCATCATGCCGGCGGTGCCCACCATTTTTGTGGCCCTTACCAACCATGCCCTCCTGAACAAATTCGATCTGTCCTCCCTCATGGGCTGCTTTTCCGGCGGTGCCCCCCTGCCCCCGGAGGTTTGTCACCAATTTGAGGAAAAAACCGGGGCCATCATCTTCGAGGGATACGGCCTTACGGAAACCGCCCCCGTGGCCACGGCCAACCCCACCAACCGGGAAGAACGGAAAATCGGAACCATTGGATTTCCCCTGCCCGGCACCTGGGTAAAAATCCTGGACCTGGAAGACCCCACCCAGGAAATGCAACGGGGAGAAGATGGAGAAGTGGCCATCTGCGGTCCCCAGGTCATGAAGGGATATTGGAACAAGCCCGAGGCCAATGACGAGGTTTTTGTCACCCATGGAGAGGACCGCTATTTCCTCACCGGAGACATCGGCCACATTGACGAAGAGGGCTATATCACCATCACCGACCGGAAAAAGGACATGATCATCGTGGGTGGATTCAATGTCTACCCCAGGGATGTGGAAGACATCCTCTACACCCATCCCCAGGTGGAACTCACCGCCGTGGTGGGGGTACCCGATGACAAAAGCGGAGAAAAGGTCAAGGCCTTCATCAAACTCAAGCAGGGGGAAGATGCTTCGGAGGAAGAAATCCGTAGATTCTGCAAGGAGAACATGGCCGGTTACAAACAGCCAAAATTCATTGAATTCAGGGAAGACATCCCGGTTTCCAACGTGGGCAAAGTCCTGCGACGGGTCCTCAGGGATGAGGAACGGAGCAACGCATAAAACCATGGTTTGCCCCGGATGCCAATGGGCTTCGGGGCAACCCCCGCATCACCGAAGGGAGTCCATGGCAGCAATCTCTTTTTCAACACCACCTTGCCATCCCCCCCGCCCCCGCCTATGATGGTCCCACGCCATTACCCATGGAGGAAAAGATGTCCCCGTACACATGCATTGCTGAAAACCTTTACCAGAGCTTTCGAAAGGCCCCCTGGAAAAACCAGGGACCATCCCCGGCCTTCATTGAATATCTGGAACTCATTTACACCCCGAGAGAGGCAAACCTCCTCCAGCACATGGAAGGCTATCCCGGATTCATGACCACCCGGGAAATTGCCGGGGCCGCCCGGAGGGATGAAGCACAGGTCCAAATCATTCTGGAGGGGGTGGCGGCCAAAAACGCCATCACCCGCATGGGCAATGCCTGGTGCATTCCCCCCATGCCCCTGCTCCTCAATCTGGCCGCCGGTCTTTCCAATGCCGACATGGATCCCGTCCGGGCCGGTGAACTCCACCGGAAATTTTTCGTAGGGGACGGCTATTATAAGTATTACCAAACCTCGGAGGCGGGAACACCTTCCATGCGCACCATTCCCGTGGGGAAGACCATCAAACCCGGGGAAAAAGTTCTCTCCAGTGAAGAGGCCCATCAAATCATTGAAACCCTCCCCCACAACGACCTGATCCTGGCACCCTGCCCCTGCCGCAGCCGGCAGGAGGCCCTGGGAAAACGCCGGTGTAAGGATAAAAACCCCGTGGGTGCCTGCATTTTTTTGGGGATCTCCGCCCTGCAATTGGAGGCCAACGGAGTGGGAAAACGGGTGACCAAGGCCGAAGCCACGGCCTACTTCGACGAAATGCACGCCAAGGGGCTGGTGGGGACCACGGATAACATGGTCCGGGACAATATCATCATCTGCCTTTGCTACAGCTGCTGCTGTTCCCATTTAGGCGGCCGCATCCGCTGGGACAATCCCACGGCCGTGGCCCCTTCCAATTTCATTCCCCAGGCCGATGGGGAATGCAAATACTGCGGCACATGTGCCAAATCCTGTCCCACCCAGGCCTTGCAGGTGGATTCCAAGGCAAAGACCCTGGCCCTGGATCCGAACAAATGCCTGGGATGCGGCATCTGCGCCCTGGCCTGCCCCAGGGGAGCCATGGCGCTGAAGCGCCAGGACCGGCACCGCCCCCTTTCCTCCCTGGATGCCCTATACAAAACCCTGGCCCGGGAAAACAACCGGACCTTTCTATAACCCCAATTTCCATGGAGACCCCATGCTCCCCAGACTTCAATTTTCCCTTATTCTCCTGGCCCTGGTTTTTATTTTAAAATGGGCTGCCCTGGGCAACCCCGCCATCCGGGCCCGACTCAAGGCCCGTGACATGGCCGTGCGCATCCAGGCGGGAAGCCGGGGCCGCACCTTTGTGATCACCCGGGGCAAAATTCCCCTCTTCCCCCCGGCCGTTTCCCCGGAGGCCACCCTGACCTGGTCCCATCCCACCCCGGCCCT
The DNA here is from genome assembly GCA_022361135.1 of Desulfobacterales bacterium. The sequence continues at coordinate 8,366 of JAKSBM010000824.1, forward strand.
CAAGGCCATGACTTCGGGTTATGACGGAGACATGATGGTTGCCTTTCAAAGGGGAGACGCAGAAATCCAGGGGCGGGCCAAGGCCATTTTCCAATTTTTCTCCACCCTCAAGGAAATCAAGGATTTGAAACAGGGCTGATTCCCATTTTCAGGAAATTCTCTCCAGGAAAAAGCCGGGAAAGCCCCTCCACAATAAGTATTTCCCTTGAACCGGCCCAGGGATGTGATACAAAACCGGGATCGTCAACCTTAAGGAATGGCAGACCCATGGCCGATATCAAGCTCAGTCTCAAATCCAGAATCTTCCTGGCCAATGCCGCCCTCTTGTGCATCACCCTGGTGGGTGCCGGCCTCATGGTATGGAACACCTTCCGCGTCCAGGACCTCTTTAAAAGCATCATCAAAACCGACGTCACCATCTCCCAGGCCTCCCAGGCACTGGCCACGGCACTGGCCAACCAGAAGGGCCTGGTCTCCTACTACCTTTTGGACCGGGATCCCAAATGGTTGAACCAGCTGGCCCGCCAACGCCACCTTTTCAACCGAAACCTCACCCGGGTGGAATCCCGGATCACCGACCCCTGGGAATACCAGGCCATCCAACAGATCAAAGAAGCCTACGGCCACTACACCACCACCCGGGATCGGGTGATCCAGCTCTACAAGGCCGGCAAGGTGGAACAAAGCACCCAGATCCTTTCCCAGGCCCGGACCCATTTTTTCAACATCCTCAACCTCTGCGACCAATTCAAGGCCCTCCACTGGGACAAAATCAACGGTGCCCTGACCACCAGCCAGCGCCAGGCCAACCAACTCCGGTACATGGCCCTGGCCGCCGTGGTCACCGTCCTCCTCCTCAGCCTCATGGTGAATTTCATCTTTTCCCGCCACATCCTGGGCCCCATCCGCCGGCTAACCAGTCGGGTGGAGCTCGACCACGAGCGGGAACGGGATCCCAACGAGGTCATGGATTTAAAGCGCAGCGTCATGGGCCTGGTGAAAAATGCCGAACTCACCCATGAAAAACTCAAACAAAGCCAGGCCGTTCTCATGCAGTCTGAAAAGCTGGCCATGGTGGGGCGGCTGGCCGCAGGCACGGCCCACAGCATCCGCAACCCCCTGACCTCCGTAAAAATGCGCCTCTTTTCCCTGGGGCGACGGGCCCGTTTTTCCCCGTCCCAAAAGGAGGATTTCCAGGTCATTTCCAGCGAAATCCAGCAAATCAACCGCATTGTGGATAATTTTCTGGAATTTGCCCGCCCTCCCCGGCTGGTGACCCGGGTCATGAGTCCCTCCCAGGTGGTGGACTCCACCCTCCACCTCCTGGCCCAACGATTGAAGTCCTTCCATGTGACTCCGGAACTGATCCGGGAAATGCCCCTGCCCGACACCCGCATCGACCCGGAACAGCTCAAGGAGGTTCTGGTCAACATCATCATCAATGCCTGTGAAGCCATGGGCCGGGGAGGACAGCTCACCATAAAGGAACAGGTCCGCCAGGGAGAAGACTCGGACCGGGCCGCCGTCATCCAGATCCTGGACAATGGGCCGGGCATCCCCGAAGATATCCAGGACCAGATCTTTGAACCCTTTTTCACCACCAAGGAAAACGGCACCGGCCTGGGCTTGAACATTGCCTTCAACATCATCAACCAGCACCAGGGACGGCTGGACATTTCAAGCGAACCCGGCAGGGGATGTTGCTTTACCCTCACCCTGCCCAGCCCGGAGGCCTTCCATGGATAATCAACCCAATAAAATCCTGGTGGTGGACGATGATGACCAGCTGAGAACCAGCTTTTGCAAACTCCTCAAGGAAGAAGGATACCAGGTCATTGGGGCCCCATCCGGTGAAGCCGGGCTGGAGGTGGCCGCATCCCAATCCCTGGATCTGGTGATCCTGGACATCTGTCTGCCCGGTATCAACGGCATGGAGACCTTCCAGCGAATCAAGGCCATCTGTCCCAAGCTGCCCATGATCATTGTCACGGCCTTCGGCACCACGGAAACCGCCATTGAAGCCACCAAGCTCGGGGCCTATGACTATGTGCTCAAACCCTTTGAAATCCCGGAGATGCTCACCCTTATCTCCCAGGCCCTGGAATCGGGATACTTCATGCGGGCCCCGGTGGCCATGGATCCCGACCCCGGCCGCCCCTCGGGAGATGCCATCATCGGCCAAAGCCGCCCCATGCAAGAGGTCTATAAGACCATCGGCCGGGTGGCCCGAACCGATGCCACCGTCCTCATCCGGGGGGAATCGGGAACGGGTAAGGAACTCACGGCCCGGGCCGTTTACCAGCATTCGGACCGGTCGGAAAAACCGTTCCTCATCATCAATTGCGTGGCCATACCGGAAAATCTTCTGGAAAGTGAACTCTTCGGCTATGAAAAGGGCGCCTTCACCGGGGCCACCCAACGCCACATCGGCAAAATTGAACAGGCCCACCAGGGCACCCTTTTCCTGGATGAAATCGGAGACATGCCCCTGGCCACCCAGGCCAAGATCCTTAGGCTCCTCCAGGAACGCAACATCCAACGGCTGGGGGGAAGCCAGACCATCCCCGTGGACGTGCGCATCATTGCCGCCACCCACCAGAACCTGGAAACCGCCATTGTCCAGGGCCATTTCCGGGAGGATCTCTATTTCCGCCTTAAGGTGGTTACCCTGGAACTGCCCCCCCTGCGCAAACGGCCCGAAGACATCCAACGCCTCATCACCCACTACCTCAACCGATATGCAAGGGAACTGAAGATCGACAACCCCGGCATCCTGGATTCGGCCCTGGATATCCTCCGGGCCTATGGCTGGCCGGGAAATATCCGGGAATTGTCCAACCTGGTCCAGAAGGTGCTGATTTTCAACCGGGGTACCCCGGTGGGTCCCGGGGATTTGGAACAACTCATCCAGTCCCCCCCGCCCGCCCCCTCTCCGTCCGACGGCACATCGGATCCCGTGCGGGCCTGGGTGGCCCGGACCCTGGCCGATCCCCTCGCCCACCACGGTTTCGACGACTTCATCCACACCATCTCATCCATGGTCATTGCCGAAGCCCTGAAAAAAACCAATGGGAACCGCTCCCGGGCCGCCAAGCTACTGGGAATCTCCCGCCCCACACTCCACGCCAAAATCAATAAATATCAAATCCACACCAAAACCGAGGTCTCGGAATAAACCGGGACCCTGCCCCCTCCTTTTTTCATTTCCTGCCCACATTTTTTTTGAAGCAACAGCCCGATCCCATGGTGCATATGGCTGTATTTCCACCCATTTGCCAATGGTGAATTTTATCCTTGCCCCTTGACTATGACCGACAAATCAATATATTGACTGTTAGTCATTAATTTATCAACTGGTCATTTTGACAAAATAAAGTCAGTTGTTCATTTACCCCAAACCAAGGACAAACCCCATCATGAAACAATTCCCAAAATCAGTAAGCTTGTTTGCCTTGCTGGTTTCCCTTCTATTGGGCGGATGTGCCACAGTGGGCCCGGATTACACCCCCCCGGAGCTGGACCTGCCGCCGGTCTGGTCCCAGGATCCGGCACAATTGCCCGACCACCGGGGCGTGACCCAGTGGTGGACCCTGTTTAAGGATCCCCTCCTGGATCGTCTCATTCAAACGGCCCGTTCCCAGAACCACGACCTGAAAACAGCCATGGCCCGGGTGGACGAGGTCGGTGCCCGTCTGGGCATGGTTCGGGCCGATCAATTGCCCACCGTGGATCTCCAGGGGGAAACCACCCGTAATTTCAACTCGGAAAACACCAGGGATCAGGGGAGTGTGGAAACCCACCATGACATTGGCATTGCAGCCGGCTGGGAGCTGGATCTATTTGGACGGGTCCGCCGCTCCATTGAAGCGGCCCGTGCCGACTACCAGGCCTCTGTGGAAGACCGCACCGACGTCATGATTCGCCTCTATGCCCAGGTCAGCCTCTCCTATTTGAAGATCCGGACCCTCCAGGCCCGGCTGACCTATGCCCGGAACAATATCAACTCCCAGATGGAATTGCTCCACCTCACCCGGTCCAGAAACACCCACGGCCTCGGGTCCGGTCTCGACCTGGCCCAGGCCCAACGCCTCCTGGCCCGGGCCCAGGCAGAGGTGCCGCCCTTGAACATTGCCCTGGCCCGGGAGACCAATGCACTGGCCTTGCTCATGGGCCAGCCCCCGGGGGGATTGGTGGATCAATTCCCCAGCCTGGCCGCCCCGTCAGCCCTGGATGGCCATGCCATCCCCCTGGCCCCGGATTCTGCCCTGGTTGGGGTTCCCACCAACCTGCTCCGCCAACGTCCCGATATCCGCCGGGCGGAACGGGAGCTGGCCGGACAGACCGCCCGAATCGGCGTGACCAAGGCGGATCTGTATCCCCGGCTGACCCTCAATGGCTCCTTTGGCTATGCCACCGCAGACATTTCCGACTGGCTCACGGCGGGCAGCCAGCGCATTGGTTTCGGCCCTGCCGTGAAATGGAACCTCTTTTCCCGGGATAGGATTTACAACCGGATCAAGGCCCAGGAAGCCGTCACCCGGCAATACTTTCTCAAATACGAATACACCGTCCTCAATGCCCTTCGCGAAGTGGAAGACAACCTGAAAAAGCACCACGAAGATCAGGTTCGGCTGGAACGGCTGGAAAAGGCCGTGGAAGCGGCCCGGCGTTCGGTTAAACTCTCCACTCGCCTCTACAAAAAAGGGCTGGTGGACTTCCAACCCGTACTGGATGCCCAGCGGGATCAATTGGACTTTGAAGATCAACTGGCCATTGCCCAGGGCAATGTGGCCGCCAATTTTGTCACCCTGTATCGGGTCATGGGCGGGGGATGGAACCCCACCCAAATCCAAAACTAACCCCACGGAGGTTTCCCCATGCGCAGACCAATGAAATATATATTAACAGCCCTGGGCCTCGGCCTGGCCCTATTGGCCGGCTGCTCCCAAAATTCAACCCCGGCCTCCCAGGGTCCCCCCCCGCCACCGACCGTCACCGTGGCCCTGCCCCTGGCCAAAGACATCATCCCCCATGCCTATTTTTCGGGCAAAACCCAGGCCCTGAAACGGGTGGATATCCGGGCGCGGGTGGAGGGTACCGTCGCTGAAATCCATTTCACCCCGGGTACGGTGGTAAAAAAGGGAGATCTTCTCTTTTCCCTGGACGATCGTCCCTACCGCATCCGTCTGGCCCAGGCCCTGGCCGATCTTAAAATTCAGGAAGCTGCATTGGAATTGGCCCAGGCCACCCTCCTACGCAAGGAAGATGCCTTCAAAGACAAGGCCGTAAGCGAGGTGGAAGTCCTCCAGGCCAAGGCGGAAACCGCCCGGACACGGGCGGCTGTGGATGCAGCCCAGGCCAAAATCCGCAATGCCAAGCTCAATCTGTCCTACACCCGGATCACCGCCCCCATCACCGGCCGTATCAGCCGGGAGACCGTGGATGAGGGCAACCTGGTGGGGGCCAATGAGCGGACCCTCCTGGCGGTTCTCCTCCAGGACGACCCCATCCACATCCTCTTTTCCGTAAGCGAACGGGAGCTATTGGACCACATCACCCGGTCCCGGCCCCTGCCCTCCCCGGTGAAGGGACACATTCCCATCATGGTGGGGGTGGCCGGCCGCACCGACCATCCCCACACCGGCACCGTGGATTACATTGACACCCGGATCAACGACCAGACCGGCACCTTGACCATCCGGGGCATTGTCCCCAATCCCCAGCGCCGCCTCATCCCGGGCCTCTATGCCCGCATCAAAATTCCCATGGGTGAGCCCCGCCCGGCCCTGATGGTACCCGACACCGCCCTGGGACGTGATCAAAAGGGACACTACCTCCTGGTCATGGGGGACGACAACACCGTAAGGTATCAAAGCATCACCCCGGGTATCCCCATGGGAACCCTGAGGGAAAACAAAGACGGGCTCAGCCCCAAGGAGCGGGTCATCATCAAGGGATTGCAAAAAGTGAGACCCGGCGGCCCGGCCACCCCCATATTGGGAGGCATCCCCATGGAAGCCGCCACAGGGCCTGACCAGGCATAGGAGGAGACCATGTTCAGTCGATTTTTTATCCAACGGCCCATTTTTGCGGCCGTCATATCCATCATCACCGTTCTGGTGGGACTCACCGCCCTCAAGGGATTGCCCGTGGCCCAGTATCCGGACATTGCCCCCCCCACGGTGAAAGTTACGGCGGCCTATCCCGGTGCCAGCGCCCAGGTCATTGCCGACACCGTGGCCCAACCCATTGAAGAAGAGGTCAACGGGGTGGAAAACATGCTCTACATGTCCTCCACCAGTACCAACAGCGGAGATTATTCCCTCACGGTGACCTTTGCCGTGGGAACGGATCTGGACACGGCCCAGGTCCTGGTCCAGAACCGGGTGGCCCAGGCCAAGGCCAAGCTTCCCCAGGAAGTCCAACGCCTGGGGCTCAACGTGGCCAAGCAGTCCACCAGTATTTTGCTCATTGCCACCCTCACCTCCCCCGGGGGCAGTTACGATGAACTCTACTTAAGTAACTATGCCAGCCTCCGGGTCAAGGATGAACTGGCCCGATTGGACGGAGTGGGATCGGTTATGCTCTTTGGAGCCACCGACTACAGCATGCGAATCTGGATGAATCCGGAAAAACTCAAGGCCCGGAATCTCACCACCAACGATGTCATTGCCGCCATCCGGGAACAGAATGTCCAGGTGGCCGCCGGCCAGATCGGCCAAAGCCCCACCGATGAATCCCCGGCCTTCCAATATGCCCTGAATGTCCAGGGGCGGCTCAAGGAGGTATCGGAATTTGAAGACATTGTCCTGCGCACCCTGGCCGACGGCAGCATGATCCGCATCAAGGACATTGCCCGGGTGGAATTGGGTGGGAAAAGCTATGCCCTGGGGGCCCAGTCCAACGGCATCACCGCATCGGAGCTGGCTGTTTTTCTCCAGCCCGGGGCCAATGCCCTGGAGGTGGGCCGCCGGGTCAAGGCCAAGATGGATGAACTCTCCCAATCCTTTCCCCAGGACATGGCCTACGAAACCCCCTTTGACACCACCGGATTTGTCCAGGCCTCCATTGATGAGGTGGTGGAAACCCTGTACATCGCCGCCGTCCTTGTCGTCCTGGTCATCCTGCTCTTTCTCCAAAACTGGCGGGCCGCCCTCATTCCCATTGCCACCATCCCGGTCTCCCTCATCGGTACGGCCGCGGTCATGGCCGCCCTGGGCGTCAGTGTGAACATGCTCTCCCTCTTTGGCATTGTCCTGGCCATCGGCATTGTGGTGGACGATGCCATTGTTGTGGTGGAGAATGTGTCGCGGAACATGGATGAATCCGGTCTCTCCCCCAAAGAAGCCACCCTCAAGGCCATGGATGAAGTGAGCGGGCCCATCATCGCCACCACCCTGGTGTTGCTGGCGGTTTTCCTGCCCACGGCATTCCTGGGGGGCATCACCGGCCAACTCTACCGGCAGTTTGCCTTGACCATTGCCACGGCCACCACCTTTTCTTCCATCAATGCATTGACCCTCAGCCCGGCCCTTTCTGCCATCATCCTCAGACCCACGCCCAAACGACAAAACTGGTTTTCCCGTATTTTCAACGCGGGATTCGGCCGGGTCCAGGGCATCTACGGAGTCCTCATGGGAGGGATGATTCGCAGGGGAGCCCTGGCAGTGATCCTTTTTGCCGCCCTGTCCGGGGCCACCTATTGGGGATTTGTTCAGACGCCCAAGGGGTTCATCCCCAACGAAGACCAGGGCTGGGCCATGCTCATGATTCAACTCCCCGATTCGGCCTCATTGGATCGAACCAAGGCGGTGATGAACCAAATCAACCGTGAGTTGACCCAGGTCCACGGGATCAAACAATTCATGTCCGTCTCCGGCCTGTCCCTCCTCAACCAGGCCAATGTTTCCAGTGCAGGTGCGGTGTGGATTACATTTGAAGATTGGGACAAACGATTGGAACAAGGGTTGAGCCAGGAGGCCATTTTTGGCCAGCTCTGGGGCATCTCGGCCCGGATACAAGAGGCCTTCATTTTCCCCCTGGCACCGCCCCCCATCATGGGATTGGGCAGTGCAGGCGGATTTGAAATGCAGATCCAGGACCGGGAGAACGCCGGCCTGTCCGTTCTCCAACAGGGGGTGGATGCCGTCATGGCCGCCACGGGAAAGGATCCGGAATTCCAACAAAGCTTTTCCACCTTCCGGGCCAATATCCCCCAGCTTCAGGCCCATGTGGACCGGACCCAGACCAAGGCGCTGGGGGTTCCCCTTTCCCAGGTGTTTGAAACCCTCCAGGCCAACCTGGGTTCCATCTACGTCAATGACTTTAACCAATTTGGCCGCACCTACCAGGTCCGGGTCCAGGCCGATGGACAATTCCGGTCCAAGCCGGAGGACATCCAACGCCTTGAGGTCCGGGGCCCCAGGGGAAACATGATCCCCTTGGGCACCATGACGGAAATCACCGAAACCCTGGGGCCCGAGGTCATCACCCGGTATAACATGTATCCGGCGGCCCCCCTCAACGGCCAGGCCATTCCCGGAATCAGCTCCGGAGACGCCATTGCCAAAATGGAAACCCTGGCCCGGGAACAGCTGCCCAAGGGACTGGATTTTGAATGGACGGGCATGTCTCTTCAGGAAAAGGCCGCCCAGGGGCAGTCGGCATTCATATTTGCCCTGGCCGTCATGTTCATTTACCTGGTCCTTTGCGCCCAGTATGAAAGCTGGACCCTGCCCATCACAGTTATTCTGGCGGTTCCCCTGGCCATCCTGGGCACGGTGAGCGCGGTCATGGTCCGGGGGCTGGACATCAACATCTACCCCCAGATCGGCATCGTCCTTCTCATCGCCCTGGCCTGTAAAACCGCCATCCTGATTTCCGAATTTGCCAAGGTGTCCCGGGAGCAGGGCAACTCCGTATTTGACGCCGCCCATACGGCAGCGGTCCTCAGGTTCCGGCCCATCATCATGACCGCGGCCACTTTCATCCTGGGGGTTTTTCCCCTGGTCATTGCCACCGGGGCCGGAGCAGTTGGCCGCCAAGCCTTGGGAACAGCGGTTTTCAGCGGCATGATTTCGGCCAGTCTCTTGCTCGTCTTCTTTGTCCCGGTGTTCTATTACCTGGTACAAAAGGGAACCGAAGCCCTGGCCCGTCGTTTCCGTGGCCAAAGCACCCCCCCCTCAACCGATTAATCTGGAATAAAACCATGTGGAGGACCCGGCCGAAGGGGGCCGGGTCCCACACACAAAGGAGAATATGCGTGGGAAACAAAAAAAAGGAGCGCAGGGAAACCATGGAGCACCTGATGCGGCGGGATATTCTGGAAAGCACCATGGCCGTAATCAAAACGGTGGGGGTTGCCGGGCTGACCATGGAAATGGTGGCCCAGCGGGCCGACATTGCCAAGGGCACCCTCTATTTATACTTTAAAAACAAACAGACCCTGCTGGACGAGATGGTCATGTACCTATTCAGTCCCATGGATGAATACTATCGGGATATTTTGAATGCCGACAAAACGCCGTTGGAGAAACTGGATCAATGTGCCCGAATGTCCCTGGGGTTCATCGAGACCCACCTGGACCTAATCCGCGAAATGCGGAATTGTGTATTTGCCGCCCAAATCCGGGACATTAAGAAAAAGGAGTCCTGGTATTGGGTCGCGGTGGATTGTTTTGCCTCAATCCTTGAGGATGGAATGGCCCGGAAGGAATTTCGCCCCCTGGACAGCCGGAAAACCGGAGCCCTGTTTCTGGACGCAATCAACAGCCTTGCAAAGCAAAGGGTCTATGCCCACACAGAAGCCAGCGTTGACCAGGACGTGTCATTGCTCATATCCTTATATTCCAAGGGAATCATCCAATAAACGTCCCGTCCCCTTCTCCACCCCCGGATGATTTTTCCCATCAAGGCCCCATCAAATCGACGGCTGCCCCCGGAAAACCAGATGCCCAATGGATGGGGAGATTCCACGGTCAACCATGTCGCCCCTCCTCCGATGATGCCCCATGGGCACATTTTTAAGGGCAAAGCCCATTGAAAGGATGGATTAGGATTCAGATTTCCGGGTGATGAGCCCCACCGCTTCGGAAGCCAGGGTCAAACCAAAAATTCCCGGCACCCAGGGAATGGTGCCGATGGGGGGACGTTCACGGCCATGGGAAGAGGAGGCCGGATCCTCGCCCACCCGGGTGGAAACCGGGGCGGTGATGGGGGCATCCCCCTCGGCCAGCGCCCCAGCCGGATCCTGGGCAGACAGGGGGGATTTCACCGGAGCCTCCAGGGAATAGACACAATTCACCCCTTTAAAAACACCCCGCCGGTGGAGGCGACGGCGCACGGCCCGGGCCAGGGGGCAGGTATGTGTTTTGGAAATATCCCCCACGGCAACCTTTGTGGGATCCAGGCGTCCACCGGCCCCCATGGAGGAGACCACCTCCAATCCCATTTCCCGGGCCCCCACAATGAGATTCACCTTGGAATTGAGACCGTCGATGGCATCCACCACCAGATCCAAATCCGGTGAAAGCAGGTCCACCAGGCTGTCGGCATTGACAAAGGCGGGGTGCATGTCCAATTCCACATTTGGGTTGATGTCCCTCACCCGGCCCTCGGCGATTTCCGCCTTTTCCCTTCCCACGGTGGAATTGAGGGCATAGAGCTGGCGGTTCACATTGGAGGGGTCCACCCGGTCAAAGTCCACCAGTCGAAGATAGCCCACCCCCACCCGGGCAAGGGCCTCCACGGCATAGGAGCCCACGGCGCCCAGGCCGAATACGGCCACCCGGGCATTTTTGAGTTTTTCAATGTTTTCATCCCCTAATAAAAGCCGGGTCCGGGTGAATAAATTCATATATCCTTCCTATGGTTCCCCGCACTTGGTCCCCGGGCGTGTTCACGCCTTCATCGAACATAACGCGGGATATAATTGTTTTTTTCAGGTTAACAGGGGGGCAAATACTGCCTGGGCATTATCATAGGCCATCCGGGTCAGTTCTTCAACGGCCTGCCCCCGCTTTTCCGCGGCCAGGGCCAGGATGGGTGCAACCAGGGCGGGTTCGTTGATCGCTTCCCGGGTATTTTTCACGTGGAGGGGATGGGCCTTGGCCAGGCTGGGGTAAAGATCCGGGGCATCGGTTTCAAAAAGAATGCGATCCGGGGAGACAGCGGCCAGGGCCTGGTGGGTCTTTTTGGCATTGGGCCGGGTACTGGCCCCGGAAAAGGATAAATAAAGATTGTATTTCTCCAGCACGGGCACCAGATCTGCGGAGCCGGAAAAGGAATGGATGAGGCCGGGGGTGGTCAACGGCCCGTTCTTCTTCAGAATGTGGATAAGGGCATCCCATGCCTTGCGGATGTGGATGTTGATGGGACGTCCCAGATTCTGGGCCAGGGTGAGGTGGGTTTTAAACACCTCCAATTGCAGATCCCGGTCCGCCCCCCGATCCATGAAATCCAGACCGGTCTCCCCCACACCGGAGGGAGTATTGGCCAAGAATGCGGCCAACATGCGCTTCCAGCCCGGAGTCAGGCTGTCTAAAAACCAGGGATGGATGCCGAAACAGGCCAGGATGGGAGGATTAAACTGGGCCAACTCCTGGGTATCGTAAAAATTGGATTCCATGGTGGCGCAGGTCACCATGTGGGTGACGCCGGCGGCCCGGGCCCGGTCCAGCAGATGGGGGATATCCTGAATGATGCGGTGGTCATGGAGGTGACAATGGCTATCGATAAAGGGCATGGCGGCCTCCCGGCACGGGGTTTTGGAAAGGGGGCCCTGGACCGATTCCAAAACCCTGGGGGATATTATAGCCCATCCACCCTTTTGTGGAAAACAGGGCCCCCGGGCAGCGGCGGATCCGTGGATCTGCCTGCCCGGAGCCCCATGTTTTTTAGAAGTAGGAAGAACCGTCCCAACAATGGGTGCAGAGTTTTTCCTTGGGCATGCCAATGGCCTTCACCAGATCGTCCAGCTTCTGGTACCGCAGGGTGGTGAGATTGAGGCGCTGGGTGAGCTTTTCAATCATGGCCTGGTGCTTGTCGGATCCATCCACGGCATATTGGGTGAGATCCACATCTTCCTTACCTTCCAGTTCCAGGATGGCCTTACGTCCGGCCAGGTCCAGGGTGGAGCGGGAGGTGGAAAAGTTGAGGAATTCACAGGGATGGATGAGACAGGGGCAGGCAATGCGCATGTGGACTTCCTTGGCCCCGTATTCGTATAGAATCTCGGTGTTGTCCTGGAGTTGTGTGCCCCGGACCACGGAATCGTCGCAGAAAAGGATACGCTTGTCCTGGATGAGTTCCCGAACCGGGATGAGTTTCATCCGTGCCACCAGATCCCGCATGGCCTGGTTCTGGGGCATGAAGCTCCGGGGCCAGGTGGGGGTGTATTTCACATAGGGACGGGAATAGGGGATATGGCTTTCATTGGCAAATCCGATGGCATGGCCGATGCCGGAGTCGGGGATGCCCCCCACCAAATCCACCTGCTCGGTTTCATTCCGGGCCAGGGCAGCGCCGCAATTGTATCTCACCTGCTCGGTGTTGATGCCTTCATAGGAGGATGCGGGATATCCATAGTATACCCAGAGGAAGGAGCAGACCTGCATCTTGTCCCCGGGCGGGGTGATCTGTTCCATGCCTTCGGCGGTGAGGCGGACAATTTCACCGGGCCCTACATAATGGGCGGTTTCAAATCCCAGATTGGTGAAGGCCGAGGATTCCGAGGAGGCTGCATAGGCATTGTCCCGCTGGCCGATGACGATGGGGGTTCTGCCCAAACGATCCCGGGC
>JAKSBM010000365.1 GCA_022361135.1 Desulfobacterales bacterium
ATTCCCAATGCCCTTCTGTTTACCGGTCCCTCGGGCACCGGTAAAACAGAAGCGGCATTTGTGTTTGCAATGGGGGTGAACTGCAGGGACGAATCCCAAACCGTTCCCTGCCAACACTGCAGTTCCTGCAAAAAAATTGCCGCCCGTATGCACCCGGACATGATCCAGGTGACACCGGAGGAAAAGAAAAAAAACATCACCATTTCCCAAATCCGGGAAATGGGCATGCGGGTGACCTCCCTACCCAACGAGGCCCGGCACCGGATGATCATGATCCAACAGGCGGACCTGATGAACGTCCAGGCCCAGAACGCCCTGTTGAAACTCCTGGAAGAACCCCCGGAGAACACTTTTTTCATTCTCCTGGCCCAGGATCTTTCCGGCCTCTTGGACACCATCCTTTCCCGGTGCCGAAAAATCAGATTTAAACCCATCACCGGCCAGGCCCTGGTGGACCACCTTGTTGGAAATCTGAATGTCCCCGCCCAGCGGGCAGCCATTGTCGCTGCCACGGCAGGCTCGGACCTGGCCCAGGCCAGACGCCTTGCCGATGTCCCCCAGGGGGAGGAACCCTCCAAAAACTGGGAGGCACGTCGTCACTGGCTCATTACCCAAATGTTGAACCTCATGAACGGCAAATCCAGGAATCCCCAACGGGATGCCCTGTCCTTGTCCCAGCGCCTGAGTCGGGAGCCCGATACCGTGGCGGACGCCGTTGCCGTTATTCGAAGTATGTTCAGGGATCTGTGTGTATTACCCCATGATGCGAAAAAAATAGTTAATCTTGATTTTTTTGACGCATTTAAAGATATTAGTCCAATGGTCAAATACCATCAGCTACTCAAGTGGACGGATGATCTTTATGAAACCGAAAAGCGATTAATGTCCAACAGCTCCCTGAGATTAACCCTGGACCGGTTTTTCCTGGGGCTTTGTTTGGACTAGGGATAGATATAAATTATGATAAAGGTCGCAGGCGTAAAATTTAAAAAAGCGGGCAAAATCTACGATTTCAAAAGCGGCGCCTTTGTTCTGAACATCGGAGATCACGTCATCGTTGAAACCGAACAGGGCTTAGGCTTCGGCTCCATTGCCAAACTCCCTGAAGAGGTCAAGGAAGGCGGCAAAAAATACAAACAAATCGTACGCATTGCCACACCCGAGGATTTCATCCGCAGGGAAGAAATCAAAAAACTGGAAAAACGGGCCCACGCCTTTTGCGAAAAATGCATCACCGACCTGGGCCTGCTCATGAACCTTTTCAGTGTGGAAAGTACCTTTGACCGGAATAAACTGACATTTTTCTATACGGCCGACGGTCGAATCGACTTCAGGGAGTTGATCAAATTACTGGTCAAGGAGTATAGTATTCGTATAGAGATGCGTCAGGTGGGAATCCGGAACCTGTCCAAGCATTGCGGCGGCATTGGAAAATGCGGGCGGGAATTCTGCTGTTCCTCTTTCATGCACGGCTTTGAGCCCATTTCCATTAAAATGGCCAAGGAACAGGGGCTCTCCCTGAATCCCACCAAAATCTCCGGTGTCTGCGGCCGACTCATGTGCTGCCTCACCTTTGAGAATAAAACCTATAAGCAACTGAAAAAGAAAATGCCCAAAATGGGTAAAATGATCACCGTTGCCGAAGGTAAGGGCAAAGTGATTCGTCAGAACGTTCTGAAACAGACCATCACCCTTCGCCTGGAAGACCGGACCGAAATCGAAAAACCCATCAGTGAACTGAAAAAATAAACAGGATCCCCATGGAAAGCCAATTTTTTACCACCCCCATATACTACGTCAATGCCAAGCCCCACCTGGGACATGCCTATACCACCATTGCCGCAGACGTGGCCACCCGGTTCAAGCAGATGGACGGGTGCAACACCTACTTCCTCACCGGTACCGACGAGCACGGTGATAAAATTGTCCAGGCTGCGGAAAAGCAGAACACCACCCCCAAGGCCTATGTGGATCAGATCAGCCAGCTCTTCCAGGATCTGTGGCCCACCCTGCACATTTCCAACAACCGGTTCATCCGGACCACGGACCCGGATCATATCCAGGTGGTCAAGGATATGCTGACCAAGATCCACGACTCCGGTGATATCTATTTTTCCAGCTACGAAGGGCTGTACTGCTTTGGCTGCGAACGCTTTTACCAGGAACGGGAACTGGTGGACGGCAAATGTCCGGACCACGGCACCGAGCCGGAAACCATCAAGGAGTCCAACTACTTCTTTAAAATGAGCAAGTACCAGGACTGGCTCATTGATCACATTAAAAACAACCCCGACTTTATCCGGCCGGAACAATATCGCAATGAAATCCTCTCCTTTTTGAAGGAACCCCTGGAGGACCTCTGCATTTCCCGGCCCAAGACCCGGCTCACATGGGGCATCGACCTGCCCTTTGATTCCGACTACGTTACCTATGTATGGTTTGATGCCCTGGTGAATTACGTCACGGCCCTGGGCGGCCCCGGATCGGATATGTTCAACCAATTCTGGCCCACCACCCGCCATTTTGTGGCCAAGGACATCATCAAACCCCATGGTATTTACTGGCCCATCATGCTCAAGGCGGCCGGATTGCCCATTTACAACGGACTCAACGTCCATGGATTCTGGAATGTCCGGGGTTCCAAGATGTCTAAGAGCATCGGCAATGTCACCGACCCCGTGGAAGTCACCGAAGAATTCGGTGTGGACGCCTTCCGGTATTTCCTCATGCGGGAAATGGTCTTTGGTCTGGATGCCAACTTCACCGAAGACGTCATTGTCTCCCGGATCAATTCAGACCTGGCCAACGACCTGGGCAACCTGTTCTCACGGGTGCTTTCCATGAACCACCGGTATTTTGGCGGCAAGGTGGCCGGGCCTGATCCGGCCCTGGACGAGACCCTGTCCCTGGAAGCCGACGCCGGCACCGCCCTGACGGAATTTCAGGCAGCCATGGCCGGATACGAGTTCCACAAGGGGACGGCCGCCGTCTGGCAGTTCATCTCCAAGATGAATAAGTATATTGATACGAATGAACCCTGGAACCTGGCCAAAGCGGAATCCGGCCAGCCTGCCCTGGCAACGGTGATGTACAA
>JAKSBM010000102.1 GCA_022361135.1 Desulfobacterales bacterium
CCCGCCCAGTCCATTCAGGGTATTGGCCACCAGTCGCAATAACCGACTGGGGTTGAATATGGAGGAGAATTTATCCACCTCCAATTGAATCCCGTAGCCGGCCAGGAAATGGAGAGCCTCTTTGGTTAAGCTGCTGAGGCGATCCTGGTAAAAGGGAAGATTATTTGTGAATTCCAGAATGGAGGAGGAAACCAGTGAAACCAACATGAGCTGGATCCCCAAAACCCCCAATAAAAGCAGAATAATTCCCAGGATGCTGGGGATCCCCTTTTTCTGCATCCAAAAAAGGGGGGGTGCACAGATAATGGCCAGAAAGGCGGCCAGTAAAAAGGGGACCACCAAAACGGCAGCGGCCTTCATCCCCGCCACCAGCACCACAAAGGCGGCACAGGCCAAAAGGGAACCGTTACGCACGGCAATGGATTCCATGGTTCTATATCTCCTATATGATCCGGTGCCGGAGGGGCAACCGGTGGGTATGGACGATGGGTCGGACATTTATCCCAACCATAACATTCCTGGAAAAGAAGTAAAACCAAAGTTCAATTCATCCCGGATTTCCCTGCCAACGGCGGCTTCTTTCTTGACATTCCCATCCATGCCATTTAAATGATATTCATTGAATTTAACTTAATATGGGATTGGATGAATGGAGATACCGCAGCATATTCTCGAGCGGTTAAAACGCAATGAAGAAATTGCTGAGAAATTTAATGAAATTGAGGTCAGCATCCTCACCATTTTAAATTTCCAGGATTTCCTTGAACGGCTATTGTCCGAGATCAGTACCAAATTCGCTATCCCCTACACCTGGATTTCCATCATCGACGACAGTCCCATTGCCAAGCAGCTCCATACCTTGAACAATTCAAAATTGCTGGGGGCTTCCACAGCCTTTGTCAAACGGGAGCGGTTCATTGGGATCACCCGGAACTCCCTTTGCCCCATTCTGGCCAACCGGAACCTGGGCCATTACCGCTGCCTCATGCCCCAAACCCGGGGCTGGAATATGGGCTCTTTGTCCATTGCCCCCATCACACTGGACGGAGAAGTGGTCGGCAGCATCAACCAGGCCGACCCCGATCCCCATCGATTTGAACCGGGCATTGATACCTCCCTTTTGGAACGACTGGCGGTAAAGGTTTCCCTGTGCATGTCCAATGTAAATGCCCATGAACGCCTCCGTTTCATGGCCTACCACGATCCCTTGACCGGTTTACTCAACCGGGGGGTAATGGAACGGATCTTAGATCGGGAATACCATCGGGCCAAACGGTACGGCAGTGAACTCTCCCTGCTCTTCCTGGACATGGATGATTTCAAGGGAATCAACGATACCTTTGGCCACGACACCGGAGATCGTGCCCTTTGCCATGTGGCCCAGACCCTCCTTTCCCTGAAACGGAAATCCGATGTGGTGGCCCGATTCGCCGGTGACGAATTTGTCGTCATTCTTCCCTCCACCTCCACCCGCCAGGCCGAGTACTACATGGGCCGGGTCCGCCAGGCCCTGGTGACCCATCCCTTGAAAGAAGACAACCACAGCATCCATGTGAAGCTGAGCTATGGGGTGGCATGCATCCAATCCCCCGGGGTTGCCCAATCCCACGATATGCTCAAATCCGCAGATAAAATGCTTTACCGGGCCAAGCAGAAGAAATACTGTGCATAATTACCGATGGCAAACCGATTAGCGCCCCATAGTGGTTGCTCACCTGATCTGTAAATGCCGGGGGCAAGTCCCCGAAAAACAATTCACCCATTCCAGCCAAGGGGGTCGGAAATTGACCGACCCACTTTATAGTAATTTTCAAAATAAGGTTCCCATTGAATGGGACTTTGTCCGTTTGATTGAAAGGGTTTTCTCCCCACCCGGCGATGACGGGGGGAGGAAGATTCCACTGTCACCATTGCGGTCGTCCTGACCGCAACGGCTGCGAAGGGCCCCGTCCCATTCGTCCTGAAGCTGCCGGGAGCCTTAACGCCCGCTCCATCTCCCTCCCCCCGCCATCACCTGACCCTCCGGGTTCTATTTCCCTCCGGCTTATAGGTTA
>JAKSBM010000292.1 GCA_022361135.1 Desulfobacterales bacterium
CCATTGCCAAGGAAGAGATCTTCGGCCCGGTGGTTTCCATCATGAAGATTGCCGACATGGACGATGTCCTGGGCCTGATCCGGGAGTCGGAATTCGGCAACGGCGCCTGCATCTTCACCCAGAGCCAGTACTATGCGGAAAAATTCATCCAGGAGGCCGACACCGGGATGATCGGGGTCAACGTGGGCGTCTGCGCCCCCCACCCCTACCTCCCCTTCGGCGGGATCAAGGATTCCCATCTGGGCACCGACAAGGTCCAGGGCAAGGACGGCATCGACTTCTTCACCCAGAACAAGGTGGCCACCATCCGCATCAGCCACCCCGGTGGGGAGGAAAAGGCCAAGGCGCCCAAGTCCAATGTTCGCTCCTGCGTAGCGAATTAAAAAGGAATAGATGAATAACGCCCTCATTCATGTGAATGGGGGCGTTTTTAATTATTCTGTCGTGACTTCAATGTGGAATCGTTTGTACCGGACAGCGGTTTCAAATTGGTTGAGTTGTTTTCCTAGGAGGCCCATTGCTGTGTTCCAGTCTTTATCCGGAGCGGTTGCTTGTATGGCATAAAGTTTTTCCCAGGAAATATCCTTGAATTCTGAATGATTCTCTGCGACTTTTTCGCTGTATTGGGCGATGATTTGTTTGGAAATTTCCGATGAGTATCCCATTTCAGTGGCAGAGCCTTCAAGGGCAATCAATCCGGCTGAAAATGTTGTTAAACCTGCCACTGCTGCCGCATTGGCAGGGCTTGCTGCCACAAGAACCGCCGATGTGACACCCGCCGCAATTCCAAGTCCCTTACTTCCCAGGAAAAAATAGTTTGATTTTCGAGATGTTTGCTCCAGACAAGCAATTTTGTATTCATATTCCGCTTTTAAAAGTTCATATCTAGTTTTTGCAGCCTGGAGTTGCTCTTCCCTTGAAACGGGAGTTCCGGGAAGGGCTTTCATTTGGAGCTGGGCGTTTTTTAATTCTTCAGTCTTTTTCTCTAACTGGATTCGCGCATTCGATTTAATAATGTCGGGCACAGCGTGCTGAATCTGGGAACAGCCACAAGTAAGGAATAAAACGGCCGTTAGGACAAAGGAAAATGATATGATCCTCATTGGAGACCTCCTTGGAAAAAGGTAAAAGCGGATGGAGGGAATCGATCGGTGAGCAGTCCGCTAATTTTTTTGACAATTATCTTTTTTTTGTGGGTATTGCAAGGAGAAAAGTATTTGTTGAACTATATAGTAATTAGAATGTGTTATGTCTGAAATGCATGGTCCATGTCGGCAGTTGTTGACCATGAATAAGCCAAAACCCCCCTTCCGCAATTGCCTGCGAAAGGGGGGTTTTGGGTTTACCCGAATATTTCACGGGATGGATTTATCTCATCTGCAAGGCACAGAATGCACAGCTGTAATGATTTACCGCAAGCTATTCTGGAACGCCGCAGATTGGATGAATCCATCACGCCCGAAGGGGGACAATTTACCGCAGCAGAATGATTTGTGAATGGGGCAGTCTCCCCTAAACACTCATGGTTCAAATCTTCCGGCGCAAATTGTCATGGAATATTCGGGTTTGGATGCCGGGCCGTTGCAGGCAGGGGAATCAGACCTTGGTGTATTTCCAGCCCTGGGCATCCATGCGGTTGACGAAATTGATGAGGTAGTCCACCAGGGCGTTCTTCATGGCGTCGCCCTTTTCCTTGGTGGCCTTTTCCGGGGCACCGGAGGCGCCGAAGTCGGTGAGTTCGTTGAAATTCCAGACCAATTTTACATTGTTATCCATGTTCGGGATCATGCCCTTGGCCCGGTCCATGTCGCAGAGTTCCGGGAAGATGGAGAGGCCGATGGAGGTTTCTCCTTCCCCGCCGTGGCCCAGGCCGTTCCATACCTCGAAGGTGTCTTCGGGGATGAGGTTGGCCGCCGTTACCCACCAGGCGTCCAGAACGGCCAGGTTGAATTCGGGGTGGGCCACCTTGGTTTTCCGGGTGGCGATTTCAATGGGGGCGATGTTGCCGTCGTGGCCGTTGATGATGACCACCTTGTTGA
Organism: Desulfobacterales bacterium; assembly: GCA_022361135.1. The sequence goes on from JAKSBM010000292.1 coordinate 2,040, forward strand.
TGCCCCAGTGGATCAGGGATTCCAGCATTTCGGAAATCACCTGGATCAGGGTTTCGTCGGAGAGGGTGATGCACATGGGTTTGTGCATGTAATGGGCGCTCATGCCGAACCAGAGGGGGGGGCAGACCACGGTGTTGTCCAGGCCCTCTGCAATGCGCTTGGCAATGTCGTAGCTCACCAGGGTGTCGCAGCCAAAGGGGAGGTGTTCCCCGTGGCATTCGGTGGAGCCGATGGCCAGAATGGCTTTGTCGATTTTGGCTTCTTTAAAAGAATGCTCATTGAGTTCTTCGAGTTTTACGGTCTTCATGGGTACTCCTTGTTGTTGCCCGCCCCCGGCCGGTTTGAACGGGCAAGTTGCGCAGGCAAATGGGGGCCGGGGACGGGCATGCGTATGGATATTACTTGGTTTCCGGGAACCAGACTTCTTCAACGTTGTATTCACCCTTTTTCACGCTGATGATGGAGACCCCTTTGACGGGGACGCCCGAGGGGCGGGTGTAGGAGATGGTGCCGGTGACGGCCTGGAACCCATTGGTTTTGGCCAGGCTCTGCTTCAGGGCCTTGGGATCGGCAGACCCGGCCCGGGTGATGGCGTCGGCGATGAGGGCAATGGCATCATATCCCAGGGGGGCAAAGGCATTTTCCGGGGCCACCCCGTATTCTTTCTTATAATTTTCCACAAATTCCAGCACTTCGGGTCTGGCATCGGCCCGGTAGGTGTGGGTGGAGAAGTAGACATCGTTGGCCAGGGCTTTGCCGGGGACGGAAACCACCAGCTCGGTGTCAAAACCGTCGCCGGAAACGATGGGAAGGTCCAGGCCGTTTTCACGGATCTGTTTGGTGGTGAGGCCGGCTTCGTTGGGGATGGAGGAAACAAAGACGCAGTCGGGCTTGGGATCGGCGGCCTTGAGGCGGGCGATCTGGGCGGAGAAGTCCTTATCCCCCATCATGAAAAAGTCTTCCAGGACCAGGTTCATTCCCAATTCCTTGGCCCGTTGTTTGTAAAAGCGGGACAGGGTCTTAGTGAAGTCCATGGAATTGTCGGTCCAGACGGCAAAGTTTTTCACCTTCAGGGTGTTGAAGCAATAGTCGGCAATGGCAAAGGACTGGTCGTCATCCCCAAAGGGAACCATGAACATGCAGTCGCCGATCATCTTGGGCAGGGTGGGCAGGGTGGCCCCGGAGGTGACAAAGGGGATGCCCTTTTTCTGGAACCGGGGGGCCGAGGGCAAAACAAATGCCGGGTCGGAGTGGCCGATGCCGGCGATGACGCCCTTGCTCAAGAGTTTTTTGGCTCCGATGGCCGCGGCCTTCTGGTCGGTTTTGGCATCGGCGGAGATGAGTTCGATCATGCGGCCGTCCAAAAGACCGCCCTTTTCATTGATGAGTTTCACGGCCAGCTGGGCACCGCGCAGGGAGGGGGTGTCGATGGAGGACATGCCGCCGGTGAGGCTGTACAGGGCTCCGATTTTAATGGGTTCAGCGGAAAAGCCGGGGACGGCCAGGGCCAAAGAGAGGATCAGGGCTGCCGCAGCAAACAGGGATTTTTTCATTTCAAGGCTCCTTAAAAGAGGGTTAGTGGATGTTGTGGTTATCGGATTTTCCCAGCAGGATCCGGGGCTCGTGGCTGCCGAAGATCCCCCCGGGTTTGAACACCAGGATGGAAATCAGGATCAGGGAGGTGACGATTTCACCCACCCCGTAAATGCCGAAGTTTTCCTCCAGGGGGCGGAAGGCCTCCACAATGAGGGTGAAAAAGACGGCGGCCAGGCAGGATCCGGTGATGGAGCCCGTGCCGCCCACAACCACCATGACCACCAGGGTAAAGGACATGACCAGGGAAAAGGAGCCCGGGGTCACCGCCGTGATGAGGTGGGCCCAGAGCCCGCCGGCAATGCCGGCGAAAAAAGCCCCCAGGGCCAGGGCAAAGTTCCGGTGGTGGAAAAGATTTATGCCCAGGGCGCCGGCGGCCATTTCATCCTCACGCATGGCCAGGAGGGCCCGGCCCAGGGAGGAAAATTTGATTTTCCAGCAGACATAGACCGTGGCCAGGGCCCAGCCAAAGGTCCACCAGGCATTGGTGTAATCCTCCAGCCCGTTGAGCCCCAAAGGTCCCCGGGTGATGGCTTCGGAATTGTTCAGTAAAACCTGGACGATGATGAGGAATCCCATGGTGGCCACGGCCAGGTAATGGCCCTTTAATCGCAGGACACAGGCCCCCAGGGCCAGGGCCGTGAGGGCGGCCAGAAGTCCCCCCACCAGCAGGGCCGGGAAAAAGGGCAGGTGCAGGGGCACCATCCAGGACGGCAGGTCGGGCAGGAAAAGGGGCTTTTTATCCAGGCTGAAGGTGAGCAGGGCCGTGGCATAGCCGCCAATGGCCATGAAGGCCGGGTGGCCCAGGGAAAAGAGTCCGGTGAATCCATTGGTGAGGTTGAGGCTCACGGCCAGGATGATGTTGATGCCGGCAAAGCAGACCACGGCCAAAAGGTATTCGTCGGCCCGGGTCTGGAAGAGCCAGCCGGCCAGGGCCAGGATCGGGATGAGGAGGCAGAAGAGTTTTCCAGGTCGGTTCATCAGGCGCGTTCCTCCATGTCTTTGCCCAAAAGGCCGTTGGGCAGGGCAATGAGAATAATGATCAGGGTGCCGAAGACAAAGGCGTCCCGGTAGGAGGCATAGATGGGGGGAAGAAAGCCCACAAAGGCGATTTCACAAATCCCCAGGATGAAGCCCCCCAGGATGGCCCCGGGGATGGAACCCACCCCGCCGATGACCGCAGCCACAAAGGATTTCAGCCCTGGGATATACCCCATGAGGGGATCGATCTGGCCGAATTTCCCCCCCCACATGAGACCGGCGATGCCGGCCAGGCCCGAGCCCATGGCAAAGGTGGCCATGATGGTTTTATTGATGTTGATGCCCATGAGCCGTGCCACATCCAGGTTTTCCGCCGTGGCCCGCATGGCGATGCCCAGTCGGGTTTTTTTCACCAGGAGCAGGAGCAGGACCATGAGGAGGACGGCCGAGACCAGGATCACCAGGTCCACCACCCGGAAGGAGGCCGGCCCCAATGTGAGCATGGTCTGCATATAGGGGGGAAAGCTGAAGTTCCGGGGCTGGGCCGACAGGATGAGGATGCCCAGGTTCTGGATCATGATGGACACCCCCAGGGAGGCGATGAACCCCGTGACCTGGGGGGCGCCGCGCATGGGGCGGAAGGAGGTGCGTTCGATGAGCATGCCCGTGAGGCTGCCCAGGACCAGGACCACCAGGGCAATGACCGGAAAGGTCAGGGCCCCGGCCTTTTCCATGAGGAAGAGGGTGGCAAATGCCCCGATCATGACGATGTCGCCGTGGGCAAAATTGATGAGGCGGACAATGCCGTAGATCATGGAAAAACCAATGGCCACCAGGGCGTACATGGCCCCCAGGATCAATCCGTTGAGGAGTTGTTGAAGAATATAGCCGCTGTCCATTTATTGGCCTCCAAGGTATGCGTTGCGAACCCGGGGATTGTCCGCCAGCTCTTGGCTGGGGCCGGAAAGGGTGACCCGGCCGGTTTCCAGGACATAGGCCCGGGAGGAAAGCTCCAGGGCCATGACCGCATTTTGTTCCACCAGGAGGATGGTCACCCCCTGGGCGTTGATGGTTTTAATCATGTCAAATATGGCTTCGATGACCAGGGGGGCCAGGCCCAGGGAGGGCTCATCCAGGATGAGGAGCTTGGGGCGGGCCATGAGGGAGCGGCCCAGGGCCAGCATCATCTGTTCCCCGCCGGAGAGGTTGCCCCCGGCCTGGTGCTGTCGTTCCCCCAGGATGGGGAACATGTCGTATATTTTTTCCAGGTCGGATTGAATTTCATTATCCCGGCGCAGGTAGGCCCCGATGGTGAGGTTCTCCTTCACCGAAAGCTGGGAAAAGATGCCCCGGCCTTCGGGGCAGTGGCAGATGCCCGCCTGGACGATTCTTTCCGGGGAAAGGGTATCCAGTCCCAGGGGGGGCTGATCTGGGTCCGCTCCATAGGTGATGATTCCCTTGCGGGGGCGGAGCAGGCCGGAAATGGTTCTCAGGGTGGTGGTCTTTCCGGCACCATTGGCCCCGATGAGGGCCACGATTTCCCCGGCGCCGATGTCCAGGCTCAGGTCGTGGAGGACGTGGGTCCGGCCCCGGAAGACGTCGATGTGATCCATGCAGAGCATATTATTTTCTTTCCTTGGATTGGGAGGTCCCCAGGTAGGCGGCAATGACCTCGGGGGATCGTTGGATCTGGTCCGGGGTGCCCTGGGCCAGGAGCCGTCCCTGGTTCAAAACCTGGAGGCGTTGGCAGAGGTTCATGACCATGCGCATGTCATGCTCCACAATGAGGATGGAGATCCCATGCTCCCGGTGGAGGGTGCGGATGGTTTCCATGAGCTCCTGGGTTTCCTGGGGGTTCATGCCGGCGGCGGGCTCGTCCAAAAGCAGCACCCTGGGCCCCGTGGCCATGGCCCGGGCGATTTCCATGCGTCGTTGGTCCCCATAGGGCAGGTTTTTGGCCGGTTCGTCCAGGACCGGGGTGAGTTGCATCATTTCGGCAAAGTTCCGGGCCTCCTTGTCAATGCGGGCCTCACTGTTACGGAATCCGGGCAGATGGGCCAGGGTGGACCAGAGGCCTGCCCCCTGGTGCATGTGAAAGGCCACCTTAATATTGTCCAGCACGGTGAGATCCCGGAAGAGGCGGATGTTTTGAAAGGTCCGGGCAATACCGGCCTTGGCCGTTTGATGGGGGGCGAATCGGGTGATGTCCATGCCCTGGAGCCGGATGGTGCCGGCCGTGGGGGGCAGGATGCCCGACAGCATGTTGAACACCGTGGTTTTTCCGGCACCGTTGGGGCCGATGAGGCCCACCAATTCGTTCCGTTCCAGGGCCAGGGAATAGTCCTGGACCGCCGTGATCCCGCCGAAGCGCTTTTCCAGGCCGTCCACCTGTAATAAAGGATGTGTCATGGGCATTTCCCCGTTTTAGCATAGGATTAAAAGGGAATTACGATAGGAAAGGCCCGGGTAAAAGTAAATATAGGGGATCCATGGAAAACATATAGGTAAAACCTATGTGTTTTCCATGGGCGGGTTTATTTCAATGTGTTGAGGTGGGCGGCCAGGTTGATTTTTTTGCCCAAAAGGCCCAGTTTTTTTCGCAGGTTCTGGCGATGGAAGGAAACCGCCGGTTCGGAGATGTTGAGGATATCGGCGATTTCCCCGTTGGTTTTCCCCAGGCGAATCATGGCGGCCACTTCCATTTCCCGGGGGGTGAGGCCCGGGGCCTGGCCGTGGAGTTTACCGGCAAAGGGGGCGGTGATTTCGGACAGGTTCTCCCGGGTGACCCGGCAAAGGTGTGCCTGCTGCTTGGTGAGCCCGCTTTGCTCCAGCCGTTTTAAAAAGGGCAGGACCAGGCTGTTGATCTGGGAGAGCATGTTGTCTTCCAATTGGTCCCGTTCTTCCCGGCGGTGGTCCAGGAGGACCTTGAGGGCAGTGTTGGATTCCTGGAGTTTCTCCGTGCGTTGGGCCACCAAATCCTCCAGCTTCCGGGTCATGCGGCTCAATTCCAGGTGGTGGCGGACCCGGGCAAGGACTTCGGCTTCCTGGAAGGGTTTGGTCACATAGTCGGCGGCCCCGGCCTCGAAGGCCCGGGTTTTATCCCGGGATCCGTCCAGGCCCGAGATGAAGATGATGGGGATGGCCCGGGTCCGGGGATCGGACTTGAGCCGATGGCAAACCTGGAAACCATCCATTTCCGGCATGCGGATGTCCAGGATGATGAGGTCCGGGTGTCGGGCCTGGACGGCCGCCAGGGCCATGGCGCCGCTGCGGGCCTGGCGCACGGTCATGCCCGTGGTGGAAAGGATTCGGGTGAGGAGGGTCAGGCTTTCAACATTGTCGTCAATGAGCATGACGGCGGCATGGTCCAGGTCGGGGGTCATGGGGTCTCCTTCAGGGCATCCAGGATGAGGTCAAAGCGGAAATCCCGGGCCAGGGCTTCCAGCTGCCCGGCGGTTTCCGGGTGGGAAATGGTTTGAATCAAGGCCTGAACCCGTTCCTGGTCCAAGAGGGTACAGGCCTGGATGAGATCGGCTTTCAGTTCAGGGGCCAGCTCCACGGCTCCCGCTTCCCCATGGACCGGTTCCGCCGGAGGGGCGCCATGGGTGAAACAGACGTTCCCGTGGGCGGCCAGGGCATCCAAAAGTGCGGCTTCGTTCAAGGGTTTGCGGACCACATGGTCGCAGCCCGCTTCCAGGATTTTTTCATGTTCGTTTTCGAAGGCATGGGCGGTGAGGGCAATGATGGGTGTTGTTTGCCCCCCGGGGCTGGCCTTGATTTCACGGGTGGCGGCCAGGCCGTCCATCACCGGCATGCGGATGTCCATGAGGATGAGATCCGGGGCCTGGGCCCGGAATTGATCCACCCCTTCTTGACCATTGGTGGCCGTTTCCACCTGAAATCCCAGGCCGGTGAGCAGTTTGGTGAAAACAATGCGGCTTTCCCCGTGGTCCTCAACCAATAGGATTTTGGGTGTGGGGTGGTCCGGGGAAAGGCCCGTGGGAAGGGGATGGCTGGCATCGGACTGCGGGGGCGGGCCCGCCGGGGTCTGGATCGGCAGGGTGAAGTAAAAGGTCGCCCCCTTGCCCAAGTGGCTTTGGACCTCCAGACTCCCCCCCATGACCTGGACGAAATTTCGGCTGATGGCCAGGCCCAGACCGGATCCGGCCCCCTGGTGGCGGCCCCCCCGGGTGAAATGGTTGAATATGGTTTCCATGTCCGCCGGGGCAATGCCGGTGCCGGAATCGGCAATGGTGAAGCAAAGCCATTGGTGGGCTTCCTGGGGCAGCGTGGCTTGGGTCTCCGGGGGATTCACCGGTTCCACCCCCAGGCGGACATGGCCCGAGGTTGTATAGGTCAAGGCATTGCCCAAAAGGTTGACCAGAACCTGGCGGAGCTTGCGTTTGTCCCCCCGGATGACCCGGGGAAGATGGGCCGGGGTGTCCAGGATGAACTCAATGGATTTTTCCCCGGCCCGGGGCCGGAACATGGCGGCAATGTTTTCCAAAAACAGGGTCAGATCAAATCTTTCCCCGTAAAAAACCGTTTTTCCGCTTTCGATTTTGGACATGTCCAGGACATCGTTGATCAGGTCCAGGAGCTGGGCGCCGCTGTGTTGGATATATCCCAGGTTTTCCCGTTGTTCCGGGGTTAATTTTCCCTGGCGTTCCATGAGCTGGGAAAAGCCCAGGATGACGTTGAGGGGGGTGCGGAGTTCATGGCTCATGTTGGCCAGGAAGCGGGTTTTGTCCTGGTTGGCGGCCTCGGCGATGCCCTTGGCCTTTTCCAGGTCCCGGGTCCGGTGGCGGACGGTTTCCTCCAGGTGTTGGCGGGCGTCCTCCTGGGCTTCGTAAAGGCGGTTCAAACGGTGGGCCATGCGGATGAAGGTTCGCATGAGCAGACCCACTTCATCCCTGCGGTTGCCGTAGGGGCGAAGGTAATTCAAATCCGCTTCCATGCCCGGGGTGCCCAGGGGGGTGTTGAACCGTTCCGCTGCCCGGGTGAGCACCCCCAGGGGGAGGGAAATATGCCGCCGCACCAGCAGGGCCACGGCAAGGAGGCTCACCATGAGGAAGGCCGTGCCCATGGCCAGGGTGAACCACATGTTTTCCGCCACCTGATCGGCAAACATGGATTTGTAGCAGACGGAAAAAAGGTACCAACCCGGTCCCTCAATGGGGGTGACGGCCAGGAGTTCGTCAAATTCGGGCATGTCGATGACCGCAGGGAAGGCGGCAATGTCCTTGAGTTTTTCATGGGCGGCCGTGAGGTGGGGGTCCTTGGCCAGTGCCACGGTATAGCTGGGGTTCCGGGAGGAAATGCATTGGGCGATTTTGTATGGGTGGACAATGATCTGTCCCTCCCGGCCCAGGATGAAGCTGTAGGAGGAGACCGCGCTATCGCTGAGGTTGCGATAGAAAAAGTCCCGGCATTCCAGGTCAGTGCCCAGGGTGCCCACGTGGTTGGGGCCCAGGTCCACGGGCAGGGCGGCGGTGATCATCCATTTCCCGGCCCGTGCGTCGAAATAGAGTCCGGTCCAGACGATTTCCCGTCCGGGATTGGAATCCTGATTGGTCTTATTGAACCAATTCTCCTGGGTATTGGTGACGGACATGGCCCGGCCCGGCGACCATTCCATGGCCGGCCAATAGGTCATGGTCAGTTGATCCCTTCCCATGAACCAGAGGTTTTCAAATCGGGACCGCCAGGGGGGGCCGTATTCCAGAATCAGATCGTGGGCCACCTTCAAGGTGTGCCGGGTTTCCGGTGAAATTCGGGATGCCCGGGAGAGTCCGGAATGGAGGACGCATTGGTCCAGGCAGGCCTTGGGATGGCCATGGCCGAGGCCGGAGGCTTCTCCGGGGTCGCTGCTGAGCCGGAGCAGGAATTCCCGGCGCATGTTCAACAGATTGTCCCGGGCCAGGCTGAAAAGTTCACTTTCCCGCTTTCCCCGCTGGATAATGTATTCCCGGAGCTGTTCCTGGTATTGGGCCTCGGATTTTCGGATCAGGTATTTGTAATTGACCAGGGTGACGGTGACGGCCAGGGCGGCCAGGAAGACAAAGAGGCGCTTGATCAGGGTTTTGGACAGGGGGGTAAACCGTGTGGTCCCATTTCCCATCCCCATGTCCATCTTTTGTCTCCCCGTTCAGCACCTGCATCAGATAAAAAATCCTAAATAGCATTGGACGGGACAGATGGCAAGGCAGGGGCCGATTCGGTGCAGCTACCCCTTGATGACTCCCATGGGACGGATCCGGGCCACGGGTTTGGAGATGCCCGCCCCCTGGAGGATTTGGGCCACATGGTCGACGTCCTTGTAAGCCTCGGGCATTTCCTCGGCCAGGGTGGTTTTTCCGGTCCATCGGATTTCAATGCCCTGGTGGGCCAATTCTCCACGGATGTCCCGGCCCCGGGCCTGTTTTTTGGCGGCACTCCGGCTCAGGATCCGGCCGGCCCCGTGGCTGGTGGAGCCAAAGGTCTGGTCCATGGCCTTTTGGGTGCCGGCCAGGACAAAGGAGGCCCTGCCCATGTCCCCGGGGATGAGGATGGGTTGGCCCGTGGAGCGGAAGGCCGGCGCCAATTGAGGGTGCCCCGGCCCAAAGGCCCGGGTGGCCCCCTTGCGGTGGACGCAGACCCGTTGTTTTTTTTTTTTTTTTGTGTGGGTTTCCATGCGGGCCATGTTGTGGCTCACATCGTAGAGCAGGTTCATGCCCAGCTCCCGGGGGGAGATGGAAAGGGTTTCCATGAAGACCTGCCGGGCCTGGTGGAGGAGGATTTGCCGGTTGGCCCAGGCATAATTGGCCGCTGCGGCCATGGCCGCCAGGTAGTGTTCTCCCCGGGGGGATTTCAGGGGGGCGTGGGTGAGGGCACCTCCTTGGCCCTTTTGGGACATGAGGGCCAGCTGGTCCTGGCAGACCTGGTGGCCCAGGCCCCGGGAGCCGCAGTGGAGCATGAGGGTGATCCGGCCTTTTTCCAGGTTAAAGGCCCGGGCCGTGTCCGGGCTGAAAATCTGGTCCACCACCCCGATTTCCAGAAAGTGGTTCCCCGATCCCAAGGTGGCCAGCTGGGGCCGCCCCCGTTCCAGGGCCCGGCTGGACAGGGCCGATGGGTCCGCCCCGTCCATGGCACCGCCATCCTCGGTTCGCTCCAGGTCCGAGGGACTGCCCATACCCTGGTCCACGGCCCATCTGCTGCCCCGGGCCAGGACCGACTTAAGATCGGCGGGGCTGAGTTTCAGGTTGCTCTGCCCGCCCACCCCCGTGGGGATGGTCTTGAATAGATTCGTCACCAGGGCTTCCAGCCGGGGGCGGATCTCAGCTTCGGAGAGGAAGGTGGTGGCCAGGCGAACCCCGCAATTGATGTCGTAGCCCACCCCGCCCGGGGAGACAATGCCCTCCCTTTCATCAAAGGCGGCCACCCCGCCGATGGGAAATCCATACCCGCAGTGGAAATCGGGCATGGCATAGGCGGCACGGACAATCCCGGGCAAACCGGCCACGGCGGCAATCTGAGCCAGGGTTCCATCCCCGGCCAGGGATTGGATGCCCGTCTCATCCGTGTAAATGATCCCCGGCACCTGCATTTCCCCCACGGGATCCAATTGCCAGCGGAATTCATCCAATCGCCGCAGGGCCCGGAGGGGGGGCTGGGGTTTGGTGGCCTTGCCCTGTTTCTTTGCTCTTTTTTTCTTCTGTCGTTTGGAAACCATGGGCCATCATACCATAGGGTGATGGTGGAGCAAAATGGGGCTTATACGGGCTTTTGGGCGGAAAATACGGCCACACATCCCCGGGTGCGGATTCGGACCCGGGAGAAACGGCGGGCCAATTCCCGGGTGAGGGTTTCCAGGTCGTCGGTGCGGTTGTGGAAAATTCCTTTTTTATTGTAAAGGGCCATGAGTTTCCGGGCGGCAAAATTGGGGGTGCGGCCCTGTCCCAGAATGGTGGCGCCGAAGAGGGTGCCCCCGGGGGTGAGCAGGGGGAGGAGGTGCTCAAAGACCACGGCCTTTTCTTCCAAGCTGCCCGGGAGGCAGTGGAGGAGGTAGAAGATACTGATGGAATCGAATGGGGGGCAGTCCGATTCCAGGGGGGCCAGGACATTGGCCAGGTATACCTCGGGGATGAAACGGCGGGTGCGCTCCTCGGCGGTTGTCAAACTGTTGGGGTTGAGGTCCAAAAGGGCCAGTCGCTGGTCTTCGGGGGCGCGGGTGAGGCACCGGTGGGGGTAATAGCCCGTGCCCACGCCCACGTCCAGATGGTTGGGGCTGGCATGGCGGGTGAAATGGGTTTCCAGGTGGGAGGTGGGGCATTTCCAGAGCAGGGCGTTGGAGAACCCCAGGACCCAGCTGTCGTATAGGGCAAGGATGGTTTTGGTGTATATGGCCTGACCGGCGCAGACCTCGGGTGTCATTTCCATACAATCTCCAGTATTCACAGGGCCGGGAGGTGATCCCGGGGTGTTGCAGAACATGTTGTTCAAGGGGGATATTGGGAAGTATCGTCCCCTCTGAACACTGTTCGTTTGGGGTGATGGGGAAGGGATATACCATGGTTGACCCGGGAAGACCATGGTTTTCATGGACAGGGGACGGGGAATCCATTATACCGGATGGCGTGCAGGTCCTTTTTCCCGGGCGTTTACCCCGGCCTGCCGCGTTGTTGTGGACCGGTCCCCGGGGCCGGATGTTGAGATCTGAAGCAGAGGGAAAGTAAAATGAAAATTCTTCAAGATACAGCTGCCCTGGCCCGTGAGCGCCTGGGGGCGGAGTACGAGATCCTGACCCTGGATAATCTGGTGGTGGGGCTTTTTTTTACGGGGGTTAAATTGTCCAATGGGGCCGGGGGGATTTGCTATACCCCGGTGAAGGACATTCCCAAGGCGGTTTGCTGCCCCAGTTCGGCCGGCCGGATTTTTAACCCCGAAGAGATCCGGGGGATGACCGTGCCCCGGGTTCTGGAGGGACTGACCTCGGGTGAACCGGTGAAGACCGCCGTGGCCATCGCCGTGCTCAATGCACTGAGCCTGAGCTGTTGGGAAAAGGAAGGCCCCAAGGGGTATACCCTATTGGAAAAGCGGGATGCCCAGGAGTTGGTTGAGATGCCCGTGGACAAATCCGTGGCCGTGGTGGGAGCCTTTGTCCCCACCCTCCATGCCCTCAAGGCCCGTGGCGGAACCTGGTGGGTGGTGGAGCAGGACCCGGAAACCCTCATGGCCGAAGAGATGGACCATTATGTTCCGGCGGCGGAATCCATGGAAACCATTGGAAGGGCCGATGTCCTGGTCATCACCGGGGTCACCCTGATCAACCATACCCTGGAAGGAATCCTGGATGCGGCCAAGCCCGGGGCGGAAATTGCGGTCATGGGGCCCACGGCTTCGGCCCTGCCCGAAGTATTGTTTGACCGGGGCGTCCGGATTGTGGGCGGTGTGAAGGTGACGGATCCCGATCCCCTGCTCCAGGTCATTGCCGCCGGCGGTTCGGGCTACCATTTCCTGGGGCGGTATGCCGAGATGATGACCGCGGTCCGGGATTGATACCCAACATGGTTTGAATATCCGGGGGCTGGGGATTTTCCCTGGCCCCTTTTTTTCTCAATCCGCCATCACCGGATCCCCCGATTGGCAAATTTAAAATAATGTTCCCATTGAATGGGCCAGACTTTATACATGGATTAGCCCATGTGAATCGCAGGTCTTGCCCATGATTTTGGAATGTGATCCTGAAAATTTCTATAAAATTAA
>JAKSBM010000848.1 GCA_022361135.1 Desulfobacterales bacterium
AGACAAGTGCGCTACCAGACTGCGCTACGCCCCGAACAAGAATGAGGGGTTTATATACCTTCCACCTTTCTGCGTCAAGCAGAATTATCATTTTTCATGGTTTTTTTTGGGGATAATCCTTTGCCGCAGTATGATTTCCAACACTTACACAATTTTATCTTTTACATGGCCGTCGTCGGCTTGATAATTCCATGAATCTTACCTATAACGGTCACAAAAATTCCATGGAGAATTCAATGACAAAAAACTGGATGGTCTACCTGGTGGAATGTGCCGATGCCACCCTCTATTGCGGGGTGACCACCGATATGGAGCAGCGCCTGCTCAAGCACAACCAGGGCACGGCATCCAAATACACCCGGGGCCGGAGACCGGTTCGCCTGGTGGCACAATGCCCCCACCTCACCCGGAGCCAGGCCCTGAAACTGGAATACCAGATCAAACAATTGCCGGCCGGCCGGAAAATTGAAACCCTTTTACACAAGGCAAAAGCAAATGAATGCCCTGATCATACCCCATGACCAACTCACGCCCCAAGCACTCCAGGGCGTGATCGAAGAATTTGTAACCCGGGACGGAACCGACTATGGAGAAAGGGAAGTCTCCCTGGAGACAAAAACCGCCCAGGTCCTGGCCCAGCTCAAATCCGGAAAAGCAGTGATTGTTTTTGACAATGATACCGAATCCTGCACCATCCTGGGAAGAAACCACCCGGCCGTGGTTGCCCTGAAGGGCAAATAGGACATGGGCACCCCCCTATCACCGGACAAATCCAGCTTCATTGAGCTGGCCAACCATCGAATGCCCTTTGGCAAATACAAGGGTCGCCGCCTCATTGATCTGCCCGAGACCTACCTGGTATGGTTTGCCGGAGAGGGATTTCCCAAGGGAAAGCTGGGGGATCAACTCCGGGCCCTCTATGAAATCAAGAGGAATGGACTGGAATATCTTTTTGAACCCTATCGCTTTCGGGATCCGTCCTAGGGAACCACGGTCATTTCAGAAAGAAGCGGGCAGGTGGGAAAAAGATCGGCCCGAACCCTGCCCTTCCAATGTTATCTGCCATCCCAAATGACAAAACATCCCCCATTCGGCCGGGCCGAAATTTCGCCAGGTGCCTTCGCGATGCGAAGACACCTGTTTGATTTTGGGAATGTTTGTCGGTTAGTACGAATTATCACTAGCGAAAAGCGGACTTACTCGACTATTTCCAGGATAACCCTCTTTTGTTCTTTGGCGGATGCACAGGACAAAATGGTACGCATGGCCTGGGCGGTTCTACCTTTCTTTCCAATAACCTTGCCAAGATCTTCCTTTGACACCCGAAGCTCAAGAACGAGCGTTTGCTGGGCTTTGATCTCCTGTACATCGACCATGTCCGGATCGTCAACCAATGCTTGCGCAATGTACTTGATCAGCTCTTTCATGACGAGATCTCCTTATTAATCTGCCAAAATAGTAATGAAATTAAATTATGCTTCGGGGCCTGTTTTAGGGACGAGGATTATATATAGGCCACCGATCTGGGATATACGATTAAAGCATACCATAACAGCTTATAATCACAAGACCTATTTCTCTATTTTCTACGATTTTTAAAAACAAAAGCCTTTTTCCACAAGGCGAAAAGGCTTTCGCGCCCGAAGAAATCGCCATATTTCAGACCAAATCAACATCAAGCCCATCCATTTTGCTTGACATAAAAATGAAATCTATTATTTTATGACACCAGTTTAATTTGAATTTGAATATTTTACCCTATTGCCCGGTAATGTATTCATTTTTATTTAGGGCAACGGAAGAGGGAAGACCATTGATCACTGAAATAAAACCCATGGATGCTGAACGGAAAATGCTGGCCGATGCCGGATATGGGGAACCGGCAATCAACTACTACATTGAAAAGAAATACATGGGCCACATTGAAGATGCCACCCAGATCTCAGAAAAAGTGGGTTCCTGCGGCGACATCATGAAGGTCTATCTTAAATTGGATGAAAATGACATCATCCAGGATGTCAGATATGAAATCACCGGATGCGCCGGTGCCATTTCAGCAGCCATGGCCACGGTGGATCTTGTCAAAGGTAAATCCCTGGAAGAAGCACTCAAGTTAAATGACGGTGCTGTTTTCACTGTTTTGGAAAATATCCCTGAGAAAAAGCATCATTGCATCCAGCTGGCTGTCAAAACCATGCTCAAGGGTCTTCAGGAATACGAGGCCGAACAGTCCGAATAATTTCGGAATCCCGTTACCATTTCAGTCCCGGGGCACAGCCCCCTGCCCACCCCCATTATAATGTGGTGGCTGAAATCCTTCAGTCACCACATTGTCGTGCAGTCCCCCATTCAAATTGCAGGTCCCATCGTGGAGCTTCCACCATTAAACCACCGGGGAAACAGCACCCCCCTCTTCCATGGATCACGCCAATTGGAATAAAGACGCCCCTCCAATGGAGGAGAATCCACACCGCAATGTCACCACGGAAAAAATTTACCACGGTGGGTACTTTAAAAAACCGAATCCACCGTGGTCTCTTTCTAAAAATTTCCTGGAATAAGAACCATGAATTTATGGTTTAGATGGCGCCCTGGCCCCGTTGGAACCGCTCCAATTGTTCCCGGTAATAGTCATGCTTGGTGGTGGCCAGGGACAGGGCCTCCCGGGCGGCCATGACCGCCTCATTTAACCGATTGTTCACAAAAAGAGCTTCGGCATAGGTATCCAAAACAAAGGCCGCACGATTGAGTTCCACGGCCCGGGCGGACAGGATTAACGCCCGCCCCGCATCCCGAAATTCCGGAGCCGGGCAGGTGGCCAAAAGCCATGCCAGATTGTTCAGGGCATGGACATTGCCCTTGTCGATTCGAATGACGTTTTCATAGGCTTCGGCGGCTTTATCATAGGCCTCCCGGCTATAATAATAATCCCCCACCGCCACATAGAGGTCCGAATTTTCCGGATCCACCTCCAGCTCCTGGATCAATATCTGTTCGGTGATGAAATTGCCAAATCGAGTCTGGGCCGGGCCGTATTGAACCGCATACCCCAGGCAGAAGCAGACCAGGATTCCCAGGCCATAGGCCGTGACGATTTTTTTCACCCGGGCATGGTGGGCCTGGATCAGGCCGGGGGACCTTCGGCATTGTTCAAGGAAATGGATCCGTTCCCCCAGGCCGAAATGATGCCAGTTTTTCTTATTTAAAGGCTGTCGGCTCAGGCTGGCAATTTTATAAAATGTGGAAATCAGAGCAGTCCCGTCCCGTCCCAGGCCAAAAAGATGGAGGTCGGCCTGGCGTTCACAATTGCGCATGAGAAATCCAAATCCATACCGGAAATAAACCACAAAGCTGGCAATGAGGAAAAAGACAATGAGCAGGGGATGGGCAATGCTTTTATCCAGCCCCACAACAGCCAATGCATCATAAAGGGGTTGGAGGATGTAAAGCAGGAGCATCACCGGTTCGAAAAAAACAAAATTGCAGGCCACAAAACCCAGGAAAAACAGAAGATAATAGATCATATGGTGCTTTTGCACATGGCCGATCTCATGGAGAATCACCGCCTCCACCTCATCGTCCTCCAGGGAATTAAGCAGGGCCGGGGTCACCAGAATATACCGAAACCGGCCCACCAGCCCCATGACTCCGGCAGTGATCATGCTGCCGCCAAACAACTCCCACCGGAGGATATCGGCGTATTTGAGACCGGCCCGGTCACAGGTGGCCTGGATTTTCTCCCGGGCCATACCCTGCTCCAGGGGACGGCATCGCCACAGCCGCCGAATGAGTTCCGGCCCCAGAACCGCCACGGCCACCAGAAATAAAAAGATATATCCGATTTCGCCGGCCGGTGTGTTTAAAAATTTCGCCACCCCGCCATGGGGCAGCAATTGAACCAAATCGGCAAAAAGGGAAAGGCAGAACCAGGGCAAAAGCGCCGGCAATGCAAAGGAGATATTGGAAATGACAAACTCCCCCCGGGTTAAATTGCCGGGAAAAAACCGCTTCTGCACCCCATAGGCCGTACTCCAGATCACGGCCAGATGGGCAAGGAAAAAGCCCAGGAAAATAAGGGCTTCCAGGGTGGGAATCTTTTCAAATAAAAGAATCCCGGAAAAAAGGGATCTGAGATGGTAACCATGGATGTTCAGGGCAAATAAAAGCAGGGCCGTCACCGACAACCGGCTGATGATCCGGTTGATGCCATGGTCCAAACCATGGTGGGAGAGTGCCGCGGCCCGTTCCCCGAGCCGGTGAAAAAGACGTTGGCAGACCAGGGCAAATGCCAAAAAAGAAGCCCCGGCATAAATGAGGGCATGGGGAACTGCCTCTTGGCTGCTGCCAAAGAGATCCGAAGAAGTAAAGAGGATCAGGGCGATTAAAAAATATAAAAAATTGGAAAACATCTAGGGGATCCTTATATATGGCCGTGGGATGCAAATTGTTCCAGGATAATCCAGGTCTTTACATCAAATTTTGATCCGTCCTCTAGGGTGAGCGCCTTGGCGGCATCCCGATCCAGGAGGAGCACTTCAATGTCCTCACTGGCTTCGGTGTGGAGCGTGGACGGCTCTCCTGAGCATTCCACCCGCAAAAGGGAGACGGTTTCATCGCTGAGGCCGGAGGAGGAATGCAGGATGGGGCTTTGCCCCATAACCCGGGTCACCCCAAGGCCGGTTTCTTCAAAAAGCTCACGCCTTCCCGCCTGGACCACACTTTCCCCCCGGTCCACAAGTCCGGCCGGGAATCCATATTGATAATCCCCCAGAACCACCCGGAATTCGCGGATGACCACAAGGCATTGCGACGGGAGATGAAAAGGCACAACCACCACGGCATCGGGGGTATCCCTTGGTGGGTGACGGGGATCGGCATTGTCCGAACGGGAGGCATAAATCCATTGATTGTCTCCTCCCAGGGTATCACGATACTGGATGGAATATAAATTCAAATGGGGATATTGGGTTAACTTTTTAACGGATTTGATCTGCATGACATCTCCTTATGGGCACGGGTACATCCCTTTGGAAATATCATCTGTTCACCGTAAACAAAAGTATTTTGGTCAAGGGGGAAGGGATCCCCATTAACCGGCAATGGAGAGATGGCGATAAATCAACCAGAAATGGGCACTGCTTCCCAAAAGGACAAACATGTGCCAGATTTCATGGAATCCCAGAATTCGCGGAAAAGGGTTGGGCCGTTTCAAGGCATAGATCACCGCTCCCATGCTGTAAAATCCCCCCCCGAGAACCAGCCAAAAGAGTCCTGTCCCGGAAAGGTTTCGAACCAGGGGATAAATGGCCACAATGCAACTCCAGCCCATGATCAGATAGATGGAAGTGGAAACCCACCTGGGGGTGTTCATGAAAAAAAGCTTAAGGATAATTCCCAGAAAGGCCATGGCCCACACCGTGCCAAATAGGCTCCAGCCCCATGGCCCCCGCAGGGGAAGCAGACAAATGGGGGTATATGTACCGGCAATGGCCAGGAAAATCATCATGTGATCGATGCGCCGAAATACCAGAAGACAGCGGGGGGACAGCCAGAGCCCGTGGTATAAAAAGCTGGATGTATACATGAGTACCAGACAACTTCCAAAAATGGAAAAGGAAACCACCTGCCAGATATCTCCCCCCAGGGCCGCGGACACCACCATCACAGTCAAACCGATGAGTGAAGCCAGACTGCCCGCCATGTGGGACAAGGCATTGACGGGCTCCCTAAATATTTTTCCAAGTATACACATGCCCTTTCCATAGCCTCCATGGGCATGTAAATTCACGGTTTCGCCATGGCTTTTACACTTTTTTTACGACAAGGAAATCGCCAAATCCCTTGACTGGAGGCACTAACCGCAATCCGCCTTCCCTAATATCTTAAAATATAAGGATATTGGTTTGATAATTCCTAGTTATATGATATGAAAAATCTCAGGTTAACACCCATTCCCTTTACAATTTAATATGTTGGACAGAGGAGGATTTCCCTATGAGATGCATCCATTTTGCAGTGATTTGTATCCTTTCATTGATCATCAGCTCCTGGGCCGTGGCCGGAACCCTGGACGAAGTCAAAAGCAGGGGCTATATCAAGGCCGGTGTCAACGGCAATGTATTTGGCTTTAGCATGCCCAACGACAAAGGCGAATGGAAAGGACTGGACGTGGACACAGCCCGTGCCGTGGCTGCCGCGGTTTTCGGTGATGCATCCAAGGTAAAATTCTCCGCCCTCACCGCAGTCCAACGGCTGCCGGCTCTCCAATCCAAGGAAATCGACGTCCTCTGCCGGAACACCACCCAGACCCTCTCCCGGGAAACCAAATCCGGACTCAATTTCGCCCAGGTCAACTACTACGACGGCCAGGGCTTTTTAATTTCCAAAAAATTGGGGGTAAAAAGCGCCAAGGAATTGGACGGCGCGACGGTCTGTGTTCTACCCGGCACCACCACGGAATTGAATGCCGCCGATTATTTCAGAACCAATGGCATGAAATGGGCCCCCGTGGTCATTGAAAATACGGCCGAGCTGAACAAGGCATTTTTTGCCGGACGCTGCGACTGCCTGACCTCGGACATGTCCCAGCTTGCGGCCCAGCGCTCCGTGGCGCCCAATCCCAGTGAATACGAACTCCTTCCCGAAGTCATCTCCAAAGAACCCCTGGCTCCGGTGGTCCGCCACGGTGACGACCAATGGTTTGACATTGTTAACTGGACCGTCATGGCATTGATCCAGGCCGAGGAGTATGGGATCACCTCAAAGAATGTGGATACAATGATGAACAGCACGAACCCGGGAATCAAGCGCTTTTTGGGCATGACCCCGGGCATGGGAGAGCAATTGGGCCTGGACAATAAATGGGCCTATAACATCATCAAACAGGTGGGCAACTACGGCGAAATATATGATCGCAATGTCGGGCCCAAAACAGCCCTGGGCCTGGATCGAGGCCTCAATGCCCTCTGGACCGACGGTGGGCTGATGTATGCGTCCCCCATCCGTTAATTAAATTCCCTCCAGGGGTCCCAGCGCAGCATGGGGCCCCTGCCCCATCAACCCCGTTCCTGTGAAAGAAACCCATGGTTGAAGATAAAATTCCCCTGTGGCTGGATCCCAAAAAGCGGGCCGTTTTCTATCAATGCGTTACCTTTGCCCTGGTGGGCCTTCTGGCGTGGTACCTGGTCAGCAACACCATGATGAACCTGGAAAAACAATCCATTGCATCGGGGTTTGGTTTTCTGGAAAGGGAAGCCGCCTTTGAAATCGGGGAAAGCCCCATTTCCTATTCTGCGGCGGACAGCTATGGCCGGGCCTTGCTGGTGGGGGCGCTGAACACCCTCAAGGTCTCCCTCATCGGCATGGCACTCTGCCTGGCCATCGGCCTTGTGGTGGGGATAGCCCGCCTCTCCTCCAACTGGCTGGTTCAGAAACTGGCCGTGGTCTACATTGAGGTGATGCAAAATATCCCGGTCCTGCTCCAACTCTTTTTCTGGTACGCCCTTTTCTATGAGTCATTTCCATCCCCCCGCCAGGCCCTGGCCCCCTTTCCCGGGGTCTTTCTCTGCAACCGGGGGCTGGCCCTGGCCATACCCGCGGCCAACCCGGCCCACCTCTACATGGGTGCCGCCTTTGCTTTGGGCGTCGTCATCACCCTTTATCTCAGGCGATGGGCCAGACGCCGCAGGGATCTCACCGGTACGGATTTTCCCATTTTCAAATACGGCTGTGCCCTCTGTGCAGGCCTCCCCCTGGTGGCCTGGCTCAGCTTTGGCGCCCCCACACAGATGGATGTTCCCCAATTGCGGGGATTCAATTTCCAAGGCGGCCTCATGCTCTCCCCGGAATTCATCGCCCTGCTCATGGGATTGGTGATTTACACCTCGGCCTTTGTGGCCGAAGCCGTCCGGGCCGGTATCCAGGCCGTGGGCCGGGGGCAGAATGAAGCGGCCATGTCCCTGGGGTTGAAACAGGGCCGGATTCTCAGCCTGGTCATCCTTCCCCAGGCCCTGCGGGTGATCATCCCCCCCCTGACCAGCCAGATGCTTAACCTGACCAAAAACTCATCCCTGGCCATTGCCATTGGTTTTCCCGACTTTGTCTCCGTGGCCAATACCACCATCAACCAGACCGGCCAAAGCATTGAAGGGGTTGCCCTCATCATGACCTGTTATCTGTTTTTCAGCATATCCACCTCATTGTTCATGAATTGGTACAATAAAAAATCCAAACTGGTGGAGAGATAAGCCATGGCCATTATCCCCATAGACCACGACGCCATCATGGACATGAAACCACCGGTGACCCGGCGCGGTGCCATTGGCTGGGCCAAGGAACACCTCTTCGACGGCGTGTTCAACACCCTGCTCACCCTGGCCGTATTGGGCCTGCTCCTCAAACTGGTGCCCCCCTTTTTCAAATGGGCCATTTTGGATTCGGTCTGGTTTTCCACGGGCCAGGTCTGCAAGGAATGCCCCGGGGCATGCTGGTCCGTGATCTTTAAAAACATGCGGTTTCTCATCTTTGGCTTTTATCCCAACGATCTCCATTGGAGACCGGCCGGGGCCATGGCCATCCTTTTCACCCTGCTCTACTTTTCAAACCATAAAAAATACTGGTCCCGTTTCCTGGCCTACGGCTGGGTCCTGGGCCTGTTTTCCATGGGCATCCTCATGTCCGGCGGACTATTCGGCCTCTCCATTGTGGAAAGCAGCAAATGGGGGGGACTGCCCTTGACCCTGCTCCTTTCCATCTTCGGCCTCACCGCCGCATACCCCCTGGGGGTAATTCTGGCACTGGGAAGGGGCTCTGAAATGCCGGTGATCCGCTATTTTTCCATTGCCTACATTGAGATGATCCGGGGGGTTCCCCTGATCAGTCTTTTGTTCATGTCCTCCATCATCTTTCCCCTTTTCCTGCCCGAAGGAATCACCCTGAATAAGATCCTCAGGGCCCAGGCCGCCATCATCTTTTTCACGGCCGCCTATGTGGCCGAGGTGGTCCGGGGGGGACTCCAGGGCATGCCCAAGGGGCAATATGAAGCGGCTCAATCCCTGGGACTGAACTATTACCAAACCATGCGACTCATCATCCTTCCCCAGGCCCTTAAAATTGTAATCCCCCCCTCGGTGAGCGTCTTGATTTCAGCTTTTAAAGACACGTCACTTGTGGTAATCATCGCCTTGTACGATTTTCTACTCACCTCCAAAACCGTCATTGCCAACCCGGAATGGCTGGGGTTCTCCACGGAGATGTACCTGTTTGTCGCACTGATTTATTTTTTAGGATGTTTTTCCATGTCCAATTTTTCCAGGAAACTGGAACGGGAATTGGACACGGATAGACGCAGTTAACCCATTAGGATAATAAAATGACCACTTCCACCGCACCGGACGACACCATCATTCAGATCAAGGAATTGAACAAATGGTATGGAGATTTCCATGTTCTGAAAAACATCAACCTGGATGTGAAAAAGAAAGAGAAGATAGTCATCTGCGGCCCTTCGGGCTCGGGAAAATCCACCCTGATCCGCTGCATCAACAGACTGGAAGAACACCAACGGGGTCAGATCATCGTGGATGGGGTTGAACTGAGCAACAACCTGAAGAACATCGAAAAAATCCGTACGGAAGTGGGCATGGTATTCCAGCATTTCAACCTATTTCCCCACCTCACCATCCTGGAGAATCTCACCCTGGGGCCCATCTGGGTGAGGAAGACCCCCAAAAAGGAAGCCGAAGAAACCGCCATGTTTTACCTGGAAAAGGTAAAGATCGCCGAACAGGCCCAAAAGTATCCAGGCCAGCTTTCCGGGGGACAACAACAGCGGGTGGCCATTGCCAGAAGTCTTTGCATGAAGCCCAAGGTCATGCTCTTTGACGAACCCACCTCGGCCCTGGATCCGGAAATGGTCAAGGAAGTCCTGGACGTGATGATCCAACTCAGCGACGAAGGCATGACCATGATCGTGGTTTCCCACGAGATGGGCTTTGCCAAAACCGTTGCCCAGCGGGTCATGCTCATGGACAATGGGATGATCCTGGAGGAAAACAATCCCGTGGACTTCTTTGAAAATCCCCAGCACGAAAGAACCCGCTTCTTCCTAAGCCAGATCCTCCATTGAAAACCGCACCCCCTCCATGGGACGGCGGTTCACCTGGAGTGAAAAGATATCCGGCCGGGAATAGTGCCCCTGGCTGTCCATGAGCATGCCGGTCTCAACCATCTGCGCCGGATCAATGTCGGCGTAAATCAAACGGGATTCATTGAAAACCGGCTCCTGGATAAATCCGGCATCCGGGCCGATGACGCAGCTGCCCCCGGTCATGAGCAAATCCCGGTCACGGGGTGCCGTGGCTTCAAGCATGGCCCTGGCCCCACCACCATCTACCAGCCCCAGGGAATCAAACCCTTCCAGAACATCCCCCCGGGATAAAACCGTTCCCGAGGCCAGAACAAAACAACTTCCCTCAAAGGCATAATGGCGGGAGGCCAATTGGTGGAGTTCATTCACCGATGGCCACTGGGCCACGTGGATCACCTCTTGCAGCCCATGCATGGCCGCCCGTGCCAAGGGCATCCAATGCTCCCAGCAGATCAGCCCGCCCAGGGGACCGGCCGGGCTGTCCAGGACCCTCAATCCGCGTCCGTCCCCCTGGCCCCAAATGAGTTTTTCATTGTAGGTGGGCATGATTTTTCGCCGGCAAAACCACTCCCCAGCCCGGGGGGACAAGAAGAGTTGACTATTGTACAGGGTTTTGCCCACCCGTTCATGGCATCCCATGACCAGATAAATCTGGTGGGTTTTGCACCATTTGATCATGCGCCCAAGGGCCGGGCTTCCCAATTCCAATGAATTGCCATGGAGAATGCCATACAGGGACCGGGCTCCGGGGCTGTCCCACAGGGCAGCGCCGGGGGAATTGTCCAACCAGACCGGGTAGCCGGGCAGCCAGGTTTCGGGGAAAACCACCAATTCAGCCCCCTCCTCCACGGCCTTCTCCACCAAGGTCTCGGCAAGGTTCAAACTCTCTTCCAGATTCAAAAACCGGGGCGGCACCTGAACCAGGGCCACGCGCATCTTGGACCATTCCATCATCTTTTCTCCCCTGCAATTCAAAATTCATTCCCGTCGACATATCCAATAAAGGGCCTATCAGGCTTTATGCACTTTATCAAGGCCATGGCCCCCTTCCGTTTAATCCGTTGCAGCCCCAATGGATTTCATGGTATGCCCGTGTAGACTCTTTCTGGAACCCCATCACAAGGACCGCCCATGAAACGCATTAAAGGAGATCTGATTCAATTGGCCAAGGCCGGGGAGTTTGACCTCATTGTCCATGGATGCAATTGTTTCTGCACCATGGGGGCCGGCATCGCCCTGCAAATCCAGACCCACTTTCCCCAGGCCCTGGAAGCCGATTTAAACACCGTCAATGGAGATAAATCCAAACTGGGAGACTACTCCCATGCCCGGATAAAAACAGAGTCCGGCAACCTGGTGATCGTCAATGGATACACCCAGTATCATTATTCCGGTACCGGGGTTCTGGCCGATTACCAGGCCATTGAAAGACTCTTTTCAAAAATCAAAACCGACTTCAGCGGCCTTCGCATGGGCTACCCCAAAATCGGTGCCGGTCTGGCCGGTGGAGACTTCAACCGCATCGAAGCCATCATCGACACGGCCCTGGCCGGTGAAAATCATACCCTGGTGGAATATTTAGGTTTGCAAAAATAGTTATTCTAAACTAAATAGAAATGTATTTTCATGATTCAAGGAATAATTAAACTAGAAAATTGGATTTAACATGATTAGAATCGGTATTGCAGGTGCATCCGGATACACCGGCGTAGAGCTGGTAAAGCTCATCTCCAACCATCCCCGGGCCCAGATTGAGGCCATTACTTCCAATCAATATGCAGGCAAATCCTTTGCAGAAATTTTTCCCTCCATGCGTGGATTTGACACCCTGGTCTGTGAACCCCTTGATCCGGAAAAACTGGCCCGACGAATCGACTTGATATTCCTGGCCCTGCCCCACAAAGTCTCCATGGCCCATGCCCCCGAATTCATCAAACGCGGCATCAAGGTGGTGGATCTTTCTGCGGATTTTCGATTCAACAATGCCGCGGCCTACGAGGCCGCCTACCAGCCCCATACGGCAAAGGAACTCATGGACCGGAGCATTTACGGGCTCTGCGAAATATACCGAAAACAAATCCAGAACGCCGACATCATCGGCAATCCCGGATGTTACCCCACCAGCATACTCCTTCCCCTGATTCCCTTGCTCAGGGAAGGCAAAATCCAACACCAGGGGTTGATTTCCGATTCGAAATCCGGGGTATCCGGTGCCGGCCGCGGCGTGTCACTGACCACCCACTTCTGTGAAACCAATGAGTCCTTCACCGCCTATAAAGTGGATGGACACCGCCATGTTCCTGAGATCAACGAACAACTCGGCATCCATGGCGGCCGGGATATTTCCCTGACCTTTGTCCCCCATCTGGTTCCCGTCACCCGGGGCATGGTCTCCACCATCTATGGAAATGTTACCCCCGGCACCGGCCGAGCCGACATTGAAGCCGTCTATAAAAAGTACTACGACAATGAACCCTTTGTCCGTTGCCTGGCCCAGGGCCAATTCCCGGCCATGTCCCATGTCCGGCACACCAATTTCTGTGATTTTGGTTTTCACCTGGATGAGGACACCGGCCGTATCATCATCGTTTCGGCCATTGACAATCTGCTCAAGGGCGCTGCCGGACAGGCCGTGCAAAACATGAATATCATGTCTGGATTCCCGGATACCGAAGGGCTGGATTTTGTCCAAAGCCCCCTCTAGGCCCTGGACAATTTTCTTGACATCAATACAATATATACATAAGACTCAAAATATATGTCTAGACGATTAAAAATATGGTTTCACTCTGGAAGCAGTTCTGATATTCGAGAAATCTCAGTTTCAAAACCCCTATTTATTTTCATGTCCACCCTTTGCCTGGCGGCCGTCGCCGGGGCATCCTGGGTGGGGTATGATTATTTCCGTCTCAAGAAACAATCCTTTGACACGGGTCGTCTCACCCGGACCGTAAACATCCAGAAGGATGAAATCGAAGGTCAGCACAAACAGATCCAACGGTTTTCCAAAACCATTGAATCCCTGAAAACCCAAGTTAAAACCCTGGCCCAGCTTGAAGAACGGGTTCGCCTCATTGCCGACATTAAAAAGACCAATGGCTCCACCGGACTCATCGGCATCGGCGGCATCCCGGAAAACAGCCTGGACCAGGAAATGCCCCTGGAGGCCCGCCACAACAATCTGATCCGGGAAATGAACGACCAATCCCAACAGATCAATCTGGCCGCCCGCCAGCAGGAGCTGGATTTCAACCACCTCATCCAGCAATTGGAAAAAAAGAAAAATATCCTGGCCGCCACCCCCTCCATCCGACCGGTGGACGGCTGGATCACATCCCGATTCGGTTACCGCAAGTCCCCCTTCACAGGCAAACGTGATTTCCACTCCGGCCTGGACATTGCCAACCGTCCCGGAACCAAAATCGTGGCCACGGCCGACGGCAAGGTGACCTATGCCGCCCGGAAAATCTTCATCGGCAAACTGGTGGTCCTGGACCACGGCTACGGCAAGCAGACCAAATACGGCCATTTGAAAAAAATCCTTGTTAAGCCCGGCCAACGGATTAAACGGGGAGATGTCATCGGACTTTTGGGCAACACCGGAAGAAGTACCGGCCCCCACCTGCACTATGAAGTCCGCATCAATGGTGCTGCTGTTAATCCATTAAAGTACATTCTGAATTAACCCCATTCCATCGCTGAAAACATACCCGATTTTCAATGGATCCCATTTATTGAAAATTTTTGTTTTTATTTTTCCGATTAATGCTTATATGTTTTACAGCGAAAATTAAACCCACTGATAATGAAGGCAGGAACTTTACAATATGGTACTCAACTTTTTCACCAAGATCTTCGGAAGCAACAATGATCGGATTCTAAAACGACTCCAACCCATCATCGACACCATCAATGAATTCGAACCCCAGATGCAGGGGTTATCCGATGCCGACCTTCCCCAGAAAACCATTGAATTTAAATCCCGCATCGCCCAGGGCGAAACCCTGGACGACATTTTGCCCGAAGCCTTTGCTCTGGTCCGGGAAGCCTCTGTCCGCTCCCTGGGCATGCGCCACTTCGACGTTCAGCTCATCGGCGGCATTGCCCTGCACCAGGGAACCATTGCCGAAATGAAAACCGGTGAAGGTAAAACCCTCATGTCCACCCTGCCCGCCTATCTCAATGCCCTGGGCGGCAAAGGGGTCCACGTGGTCACGGTCAACGATTACCTGGCCAAGCGTGACGCCGAATGGATGGGACAGCTCTTTAATTTCCTGGGCCTCAGCGTCGGTACCATCCTCCACAATATGACCGACCAGGAACGGAAGGTGGCCTATGATGCCGACATCACCTACGGCACCAACAATGAGTTCGGCTTTGATTACCTCCGGGACAATATGAAGTTTGAAAAGGAAAACCTGGCCCAGGGACGACTCAACTACGCCATCGTGGATGAGGTCGACTCCATTCTCATTGACGAAGCCCGGACCCCGTTGATCATCTCCGGCCCCACGGACAAGTCCACCCATTTTTACACCCAGGTCAATGCCATTATCCCGGCCTTTAAAAATGAACTCGACTATACCCTGGATGAAGAATCCAAAAGTGTCTCCCTGACCGAAGAAGGCATTGCCAAGGGGGAAGAGCTGCTCAATGTGGAAAACCTCTACGATCCCTCCAACATTGAAATCCTCCACCATTTAAACCAGGCCCTCAAGGCCCACACCCTGTTCAAGCGGGACACCGATTACATCGTAAAAAACAACCAGGTGGTCATTGTCGACGAATTCACCGGGCGTCTCATGACGGGAAGAAGATACAGCGAAGGGCTCCACCAGGCCCTGGAAGCCAAGGAAAACGTTAAGATTGAAAACGAAAATCAGACCCTGGCCTCCATCACCTTCCAGAACTATTTCCGCATGTACGACAAGCTTTCCGGCATGACCGGCACGGCGGAAACCGAAGCCGAAGAGTTCAAAAAAATCTATGATCTGGATGTGTTGGTCATTCCCACCCATAAGCCCATGGTCCGGAACGATCACGCCGACCTTATTTACAAAACCCAGCGGGAAAAATACAAGGCGGCCATCGAAGAAATCATCCGGCTCCATAAAAAGGGACAACCGGTTCTGGTGGGCACCATCTCCATTGATGTTTCCGAAGATCTGAGCCGCCAACTCAAGAAAAAGGGCATCAAGCACAATGTGCTCAATGCCAAGCACCACAAGGCAGAGGCCGAAATCGTAGCCAATGCCGGCCAGAAGGGTGCGGTGACCATTTCCACCAACATGGCCGGCCGTGGCACCGACATCAAGCTGGGCGAAGGGGTGAAAGAACTGGGCGGACTCCATATTCTGGGTACATCCCGCCACGAATCCCGCCGCATCGACAACCAGCTCCGGGGCCGTTCAGGCCGCCAGGGGGATCCCGGCTCTTCCCGGTTCTACCTCTCCCTGGAAGACGACCTCCTCCGCATCTTCGGCGGAGATCGGATCCAGGGCGTCATGGATAAGCTGGGCATCGAAGAAGGCGAACACATTGAACATAAATTCATCTCCCGGGCCATTGAAAATGCCCAGTCCAAGGTGGAAGGCCACAACTTTGAAATCCGGAAACACCTGCTGGAATATGATGACGTCATGAACCAGCAGCGGGAGGTCATTTACCGGCAGCGGCGTAAATCCCTTATGGAAGAAGATCTGAAATCCGCTGTCCTGGAGATGATCGAGGACAAGGCC
>JAKSBM010000644.1 GCA_022361135.1 Desulfobacterales bacterium
CAAAGACAAACATGAGGTTCCGGATTTCCGTGGCCATTTCCGCATCGTCCTCTTCCACAAATTCCATGACCGAATCTTCGGTGGATTTGTCCACACCATTGATGATATCCACCAGCACCTGGAGTCCACCGGCTTTGCCCCCGGGACCCACCGCGCCGGAGAGTTCCATGCGCAGGGCCCGGTCCACATCCCGGACCACATCTTCGGAAATCTGACCCAATCTTGCGATACGCAGGGCAATGTCCCCCTTCTGCTCCTCGGGCAGATTCATGAGAATCTCCGAGGAAATTTCAGAGGGCATGTGGGCCAAAATCATGGCAATGGTCTGGGGGTGCTCCCCTTCCACATAGCCGGAAAGGGTGGCCACATTGACATTCCGGCTCCAGATAAAGGGCTTGTCCTGTTTCTTCTTTTCCAGATCTTCCAGGATGGCCTGGGCATTTTTCTCCTGGAGGGAGCGGGAGACCACGTTTTTAATGAAGGAGTCCCCTTCCACAATCATCTTGGCATCGCCCTCAAAGAGTCCCACAAAATCCTCTGAAACGGCATTGAGCATTTCAGGGCTGATGTGATCAATCTTAGACATTTCAAATACAACTTCCGTGATTTCGGGATCGCTCATTTTTTCAAACACACGGGCGGCATAATCCTCCCCCATGGCCATCAGAAAAATTGCCGCTTTCTGGCATCCGGTTATACTTTCAAGATCAAATGGTTCTGCCATGGTGTTCTAGTCCTCCATATCCTCTAATTCGTTTACCCAGCCCTTGATGATATTCACGGTCTTGTTCAGATCTTTTTCAGCGTAATATTTGGCCTTTTCAGCCACGGACATATTGGCCAGGTAAGCAGCCCGTTCACTGGCGGACAGCTTGGACAGGAACTCTTCCCGTTGGGCTTCGGTCATCATATCCAGGAATTCACGCTGCTGGTCTCCGGTCATCTCGGTGAAATCGGGCTCACGGTCGTCATCTTCCAGCAGGGCCAGGGCATCGGGCCCGGGCAGGGCTTCCTGTTCCACGGTTCCCTTGATATCCCGCACGGTTTTAATGATGGGACGAATGACAAAGAGGAAAAGGATGAGCACCAGGATCAGGTTGGCAATGAGCCTGCCGTATTCCTTCTGGACCATCTGCCAGCCCTTAAGTTCGGGTCCGGTCTCTTCCATGTCGTTGATGGATGCAAAGGGGAAGCACTCCATGGAAACCTGGTCGTTGCGCTCCTCGTTGTACCCCATGGCCTTGACCACGATGTTCTGGAACTGGGCCATTTCTTCATTGGTCCGGGGCACATAAACCTTCCGGGAATTACCGTCTTCCTGGAGCTTAAACTCATATTTGCCGTCAATGACAGCGGCCACGGACAAGCGCCGGAGCACGGCCATGGGCTTCTGGGTTTCCCGGATCCGCTTGGAGACCTCGTAGTTCACCGTATCATCACTTTTATTGATGAGTTCCCGGTTCTGGTTCCCGGCAAGGTCATCCTCCACAATGGGATTTACACTGGAGGGAATGCCGGTGTCATCGGTGATCTGAAGGACCTTTTCCGCCCGGTTTTTACGGCTGCGGATGAATTCTCCCCCCCGCTCCAGGGGGTCGTAGATCTCTTCATTCATGGCATCCTTGGAAAAGTCCATCTCGGAAGTCACCCGGACAATGGCCTTATCCTTGCCCACGATGCGTTCCAGCATACTCTGGATTCTACGGGTCAGATTCTCCTCAAACCGAACCTTGTACTGGTACTGGGCATCGGCCAGATTTTCCGCATCGATCCGGGCCTGTTCCTCTTCGGACTTGCCCTCAAAAAGGATGCGACCGGCCGTATCCACGATGGTTACCAATTTGGGGGTCAGATCCTGGACGGAACTGGCCACCAAATGGGCAATGGCGGTGACTTCTTCCTTTTCCAACTCCGCCACCAGCTCCAGGAGGATGGAGGCCGACGGCTGCTTGGTCTCCTCCACAAATACGGATTCCTTGGGCAGAACGATCATGACCCGGGCGTTTTTAACCGCCTCAAAGGAGGAAATGGTTCGGCCCAACTCCCCCTGGAGAGCCCGTTTCTTATTGATCTTCTGGACAAATTCCGTGGTACCGAATTCGGTTTTATCGAAGATCTCATAGCCCACGCCGCTCCCCTTGGGGATGCCCTGTTTGGCCATGGTCAAACGGACGTCGTAGACCACTTCGTC
>JAKSBM010001021.1 GCA_022361135.1 Desulfobacterales bacterium
CACCCGCAGGTATTCCCCCAGGGTTTTGGCCTGGGTGTCCATGCGTGTGGATGCGGCTGCCCCATGGCCGAGGATGCCCTGGATGTGGAAGTTCAGGGCATTGAGGTTGGGCAGTTCAAAGCGTTGGATGGCGTAGGGTTCAAGGTCGGGCAGCAGGCCTTGCAGCCGTTCCGGGGTGAGGAAGTCCTGGAGAAAGGCATATTGTCCGGCGGTTTTTCCCCATACCCCTAAATTGGCATTGCCCCCCTTGTCCCCGGACCGGGTGGCAAAGAGACGGCCCAGGGGAATCTCCCGGGTTTCTTCATCGGAAAAATCCGCGTCCGGCACGGGAGGAACCGGGGTTTCCCCGGCCGTGTCCGGAGCACACCCGGCTGCGGCGGCCACGGGATCCAGGATCCGTTCCCCCAGCTGGATGGTCTGGGTGAGGGCGGATTGGGCCACGGTGCAGGGCCAGTGGCGGATGGCCGGGCTGCCCGGCCCGGGGGGCGCGGTGACGTTGAAGCCCGGGATATTGGCCAGGGCCAACTCCACCACCTTGGAAGAAAAGAATTTCCCCGCCTTTTTGGGATCCGGGTCCATGACCGTGATCCGGAGTTGGGCAAAGGCTTCCTCATTGGTCCGGGGATGGGACTGGTCGCTGCGGACCAATTGGACATCCACCTCCCGGAAGTTATCCCTGCCCCCCAGGAGCTTGAACAGATTGTCCTCCACCAGGGCGGCTTTTTTTTCAATGTCCAGGCCGGTGAGGAGGATGGTCATGGCATTGCGGTGGCCCCAGAGGGTGTTGATGCAGACCTTGGCCGTTTCCGGGGACGGGCTGCCCGTGGCGCCGGTGACCCGGACCCGGTCCGGCCCGTCCTGGGAAAGGGCCAGGGTGTCAAAATGGGCCGTTACATCCGGGGTGAGGTAGGCGGCCGGGCCGATTTCATAGAGGAGCTGGGCCGTGACCGTCCCTTTGGAAACCAGGCCGCCGGTGCCCGGATGTTTGGAAATCACAAAGGAGCCGTCGGCTTCCATCTCGGCCAGGGGGAAACCCATGTTTTCAAAGGAGGGGATTTCGTCAATGAAACTGTAGTTCCCCCCCGTGGCCTGGGTGCCGCATTCGATGATGTGGCCGGCGGCATAGGCGCCTGCCAGGCAATCGTAATCGGTTTCCGTCCATTGGAATTTCCAGGCACAGGGCCCTGCCACCAGGGCGGCGTCGGCCAGACGTCCCCCCACGACAATGTCCGCGCCCCGGTCCAGGGCCCTGGCAATTCCAAACCCGCCCAGGTAGGCATTGGCCGTGATGGGACGGGCCCCATCCCTTTCCATGGCCTGGGCCAGATCCTGGCCCGTGTCCAGATGGGTGAAGGGTTCGCCTGCGGCCTGGAGATCGGCCAGCCGGGGCAATAGATCATCCCCGGTGATGGCGGCCACTTTGGGATTCAGTCCCAGTTTCTGGCCCAGGTTTTCCAGCTCCCGGGCCAGGCCCACGGGGTTCAGCCCGCCCGCGTTGGCCACCACCCGGATGCCCTTGTCCAGGCATTCCCCCATGACCTCTTCCATCTGCCTGAGGAAGGGCAGGGTGTATCCCATGTCCGGGGATTTGGATTTCAGGCGGAAGAGGATGGCCATGGTGAGTTCGGCCAGGTAGTCCCCGGTGAGGACGTGGATTTCCCCGCCCCGGACCATTTCCCGGGCCGCCGACATCCGGTCCCCGAGAAATCCGCTGCAATTGGCAATGATGAGTTTGTCTCCCATGGTGTCTCCTTTATTTCCCCGGTTGGTCTGTTTTTATTTTCCCGTGAAAACGGGTTGGCGCTTTTCAATGAAGGCGGTGATGCCTTCCCTGGCATCCTGGGTGGCGGCCACCTGCTGGAGGCCCTGGGCCAGTTCTTCCAATGCCCGGTCCAGGGGCAGGCCCTCCACCTGTTTAAAGGCGGCCTTGCCCAGTTTCAGCCCCAGGGGACTCTTGGAAATCAGGGTCTGGATGGTGGCTTCGCAGCCGGCCTCGAATTCTTCCCGGGGCAGCACCCGGGAGACCAGCCCCATGTCCAGGGCCTGGGCTGCCGAGAGCTTTTCCCCGGTGAGGATCATGTCCATGGCCCGTTTCCGCAAAACATTGCGGAAGATCAGGGCCCCGATCATCATGGGGAAGAGGCCCACATTGACTTCCGGGGTGCCGAAGAGGGCATCCTCCCGGGCCAGGACCACGTCGCAGCCCAGCATGAAACCGGTGCCCCCGGCCAGGCAATGGCCGTTGACCTTGGCCAGGGTGGGTTTGGGATACTCGGCCAGGCGGGTGAGCAGACCGGCATAGGCCGAGAACAGGGCCTGTTTTTCCTCGGCCGGGGCCTGCATGGCCGATCCCAGGTCGGCGCCGGAACAGAAGATTTTATCCCCGGCGGCCGAGAGACATACCAGCCGAACCCCAGGGTCGGATTCCGCCTGGTCCAGGTATTGGGAAAACAGGGAAATGCCTGCTGCGGTGATGGTGTTGCCCTGGGCGGGGCGGTTGATGGTGATCCGTGCCACGCCCTGGTCCACGGCATAGAGAAGATCGTCCTGGGAAGGGCTCATTTTTCCTCCTGGGATTTGGGGTCCACGTCCACCAGGATTTCTCCCGGCATGACCTTGTCGCCTTCGGCCACGCCCACACGGGTGACAACGCCGTCATGGGGGGCGGCCAGGGCGGTTTCCATTTTCATGGCCGAGACCACCACCAGGGTATCTCCCTTTTCTACCCGGTCACCCCGTGCCACCGGCACCTGGATGACGATGGCCGGCATGGGCGGGGTAACCACGGAAGGGGCCTCCCCGGTACCGGAAGATGCCGGTGTATCCCCATCTCTCTCATTGGTGTCCCGGACAAAGAAATGCCGGCCCTTGAGAATAATCGTCTTTCCGCCTTTCCCCGGCGTTACCCAGGCATTGATCTGCCTGCCGTTGACCCGGAGCTGGATACAGGTATCGGAGATCCGTTGGTATTCAAAGCCATAGATCTTTTCCCCCACGGCCGCCTCGGCCCTGTTGCCCTTGGCGGGTTTCAGATCTGTGGTGACGGCAGTGCCGTTGATGTCAAGCTGGTATTCCATTCTATCATCCCCTTTATAATGTCCAGTGTCCCAGGGTTTTAAAGGGAGACTGTGCCGATGACGGCGCCCGGTTCCCGGATGCATGCCCCGGCGGCATTTTACGGCATAGTTCGTCCGCCAGGAATGCCAGGCAGGCCAGATCCTGGTTTGCGTCCCGGCCTTTATCCTGATCCACATCCTGATCTACATCCTGGCCTGTATCCGGGTCCGCCTCCCCGGGTTTCCAGCCGCTGAAACAGGTATCGATAAAATCCGTAA
>JAKSBM010001060.1 GCA_022361135.1 Desulfobacterales bacterium
CGGAGTACCTGCCCGCGATGATCATGGCCAGGTCGATGAAAAATTGTCCCAACCCAGAAGCCTGGGCCATGACGCCAAAGAGAACAAAGTGGAATACATAGGTGGCCACAACCCCCACAGCTACGCCGTAGATGCCTTCGGTGCCCAGGAAGAGGTGCTCCACAATGCGGACAATGTCGTAGCCCCGGTGGGCCATGACCCCGGGAAGATAGGGGCCCATGAGTCCGTAGAGCAGGGCCACGGCTCCGATGACGGGCAGGGTGTTCCCCATGGTCCGGCGGCAGGCTTCCGTGGTCATGACAATGGCGATGAGGCCCATGAAATAGTCGGGCAGGGCCGGGAAGCCGATGTTGACGATGAAGATTTCCTTAAAGAAGACAATGAGGTAGAGGGAGAAACCGCCACCGGCAATGGCCAGGGGCCAGTCGGCAAAGGAAAGCTTATCCCCGGTCCCCCCCAGCTTTTCCAGGGGCAGGGCCGTGATGGAGATCAAAAAGACCAGGGCCATGATGCCCAATTGTCCCAGCATGGGCATTTCATCGGCAAATCGATTGGTGAGCTGCCAGGCCAGGAACATGTAAAATATGGCAAAGGCCAGGCCAAAGCCCCATTCCTGGGCCGGCTTTTCCGGGATCCTCCGGGGGAAGACCAAAAAGACCAGGCCGATGACCAGGGTCAGGTGAACGGTGCGGTGCATGACCTCGTTGAGGAGGCCGAAACCGGCCGTGTACACGTGGAATAGACTGAGTACGATACAGAGAATGCCGGTGATCTTGGCCGTGATGCCGCCCAGGTCCCTGAAATTGGACTCGGCGTCATATTTTTTTACAATGGCGTCGACCGTGGAGGCATCCACTTCTGCGTTGGTGTTTGCGTGCATCTCGATTCCTTAAGTTATGTGATTATCCCGGGGTGCCGTCCGTGGGGTTCCGGTTGGGCCCGGCGGTCTTCCGGGATTAGCCTGAATAGTTCACGACATGGATTCCGGCCCTGCCCACTGTGGGCAAGGGGGCGGCGGGTCGTGAAATATCCGGGTTAGTCCGGGTAAATCAGCAGGGCCTGGTCTTTCCATTGGTTGAGGTCAATGGTGCGACCGCCCAGGGATAAGCGGTTTTCATATCGTTTGTCGGTGCGGACCACCAGCGGGTGGATGGGCCGCTCCATGTGAAGGACAAAGCCCTCTTCGGTTTTCACAAATGCGGTGCCGCCGGGCTCCTCCGGGCTGGTGGGAAGGCCGGCCCCGTGGGCCTGGAACACTTCCTTGGTCTGGAGGATGCGGCCCCCGCGGATTTCATAGAAATCCACCACCCGGGTGAGGGAGACGG
This sequence comes from Desulfobacterales bacterium, assembly GCA_022361135.1. Next base: position 1,326 of record JAKSBM010001060.1, read on the forward strand.
AATGGATAAAGGAGAGGGTAAAGTCTCCCCCCGTTCCCAGGGGATACCGCCCCAGCTTGGGTGCCGCCTCCGGGCTGCCCAGTTCACGGACATCGGAGAAGCGGACCACAACCAGGGACCCGGTCTCCCCCTGGGGGGGAGCCGGGTGTAGGGCTGCGCAGGCCGAAATGAGCACCGGGAGAATCAGCAGGGAAACCCAGCTGCCCATGCGGCCCTTGGCAAGAAATCCCATCCTACTTCAGGATTCCCTTTTCTTTGTAGTATTTGGCCGCACCGGGGTGAACCGGGATGGAAACGGATTCCAGGGCCTTGGCCAGGGAAATTTCCTTACCCTTTACGTGGACCTTGGCCAGGGTGTCGGTGTTTTCGTACAGGGCCTTGACCACGTGGTAGGCCGTGGCGTCGTCCA
>JAKSBM010000033.1 GCA_022361135.1 Desulfobacterales bacterium
AGGCAGAGGGAAAAATGGTGGGTGTCCTGGGTATCAAATTGCTCTTCCATCTTTAAAATGATGGACATGGCAATGGGAAGCATCATAACGGCGGTGGCGGTATTGGAGATCCACATGGATAAAAAGGCCGAGGCCACCATAAATCCCAGGATCAGCCGGGAAGGGCCGCCGCCAATTGTTTTCACCGTAAACAGGGCAATTCGTTTATGGAGATTCCATTTCTCCATGGCCAGGGCAATGAGAAAGCCCCCCATGAATAAAAAGATGGTGGAATTAAAATAGACGCCAGCAGCGGCCTTCCCCTTCATGATTCCCAGCAGGGGGAAAAGGATAACGGGCAATAGAGCGGTGGTGGCCAGGGGTACGGCTTCGGTGACCCAAAGTACGGCCATAAGGGCGGCAACGGCAGCCATGCGGGTGACCAGGGGGTTGGACGGATCTAAATTTAGCAACAAAACCCCGATGAACAGCAGCGGGGCCAGGATTAACCCGGTGATTTGAAGCCGGGATCTCTGATTAACAGCAGTGGAAGTCATAATGTCCTCCCTAAATTAAGGTTAAATTAATTCGTTTCAGGGAGAAACATAGCAATGGGTGTGCCAGGAAGCCCCAACCAGACCTATCCCATTGATTTCAGGGCACATTCCACTTAACAGTGTTCACGTAGTACTTTATTTTTCCGTCCTGTACCACAGGAATTGTCCTGCGCCGCAGGACAGTTTTCCCAAAAGCATCCCAGGGTGTCCTGCCGGACAGGACTGGATCAATGGTATCCAAACAGGCTGGGGAGGAAAAGAACCAATTGGGGGAAATAGGTTAAAAAGAAAAGCACACCGATCTGAATGGCGAGGAAGGGCATCACCGACCGGGAGACAAAAATGATATCCCGCTTGGCCAGGGCCCCGGTGATGAAAAGACTGACCCCCATGGGCGGCGTACAATACCCAATGGCCAGGTTCACGGTCATGATCAGGCCAAAATGCATGGGGTCCACATTAAAGGGCTCCAGCAGGGGTAGAAACACCGGGCCCAGGATCAAGGTGGCGGAGATGATATCCATGAACATGCCAATGATCAACAGAAGGATATTCATGGCCAGCAAGAAAACCACGGGGGACTGGATGCTTTCCACCACCACCTCGGCCACCCGGTTGGGAATGTTTTCAAAGGTCAGGTACCGGCCGAAACAGGTGGCCGAGGCCACGATCAGCAACAGGGTGGCCGATGTCACCGCCGAGGCAAGTGTGACCTCCTTCACCGCTTTGAAATCCATGGACCGGTAAATGAAGATCTCCACCAGAAAGGCATAG
>JAKSBM010000307.1 GCA_022361135.1 Desulfobacterales bacterium
CCAGCTTCACCCAATCGTTATTGGAGGCCAGCATGCCGTTGATGTCGGCGATGGGAATATCCTGTTTCAACTTGATGGTAAAGGCCTGGCTGTGGCAGCGCATGGCACCGATGCGGACGCATTGCCCATCAATGGGGGTGGGGTTGCCGCTGCGGCCCAGAATCTTATTGGTTTCCACAAAGCCCTTCCACTCTTCCCGGGTCTGGCCGTTGTCCATGGCCCGGTCGATCCAGGGGATGAGGCTGGCCCCCAGGGGCACGCCCCAATTGGAGGTGGGGAAGGCATCGGATCTCAGGGTATCAATGACCTTCCGGTCCAGGGCCAGGGCGGCCGAGGCCGGATCATCCAGAATGGGGGCGGCTTCATCGCCGATGGCCCGCATCTGGGAAACCAGTTCTTCCATGTTTTTGGCACCGGCGCCCGAGGCCGCCTGGTAGGTCATGGACGTAAGCCATTCCACCACATCGTGCTCAAAGAGGCCGCCCAGGGCCATGAGCATGAGGGAGACGGTGCAATTGCCGCCGATGTAATTTTTGATGCCTGAATCCAGCCCCTTTTCAATGACGTTGAGGTTCACCGGATCCAGAACGATGATGGCCTGGTCATCCATGCGCAGGGTGGAGGCGGCATCGATCCAATAGCCCTCCCATCCCCTTTCATCCAGTTTGGGGCGGACCGCTTCGGTGTATGATCCCCCCTGGCAGGAAACGATGATATCCATGTCCATGAGGGTGTCGATGTCATGGGCATCCACCAGGGGCGGCGCCTCCACACCAAAGTCCGGGGCCTTCTGTCCGGTCTGCGAGGTGGTGAAAAACATAGGGGTAAAGCGCTTGAAATCATCTTCCGCCATCATTCGTTCCATGAGCACCGAGCCCACCATACCGCGCCAACCGACTAACCCTACTCTTTTCATTTCTTCACTCCTCGAGAAATTATGATTAAAACTAAATCTATAGACGCTTTTTCCCCACATTTCCACCCCAAAATCCAGGACGGGGTAAAAAACCATTCCCCGCTGCCCCCCGGCCGTTGACACCAACCGCCGCCCCCTGTAATTTTAGGATATCCAAAGGGCATATTTCATCCATGGACTCCCGGCCCCATCCCAAGTAAAGAAGGGGAACCATTCCACCCCGGACCAAGTTGACAAAAACAAGGGGGTTTAGTATTTCTGCCACGACGAATCCGGGGTTCGACAGACCGGTTTTTTGTAATGCCAAGCCATTGGGAGTGAAGCCATTATGAACGGAAACAAGCCTGCCAAATCCACCAATATCCTCATTCTGGGACTGGGCGGGGTCGGGTATTACCTGGCCAAGCGACTGGCCCATGAAGGATATGCCATCACGGCCATCGAGCCCGACGGCAGCCTGATCCGATATGCAGACGGGAACATCGATGCCCGCCTCATCCAGGGCAATGCCATGGACATGGATTGCCTGCGGGAGGCCCGGGCCGACAAGATGGACTACCTCATCGCCGTAACCAACAATGACGCCGTGAACATGATGTGCTGCATCATCGGGGATCGGTTCGGCATCCCCCGGAAAATCGCCCGGGTGAGATCCACGGAATACGGCAGTCCCGACTCCCTTCTTTCCGCCGAAGATCTGAAAATTGATTTGATCATCCACCCCGAAGAATTGGCCGCCCAGGAAATCTACCGCCTGGTTAAACTAAGGTCGGGCAACGACATCATCGACATTGCCGACGGCCAGATCCACGCCATGGCCACTCGAATCCAGGAGGCCTCCCCCCTGGCCTTCCGGAAACTCAAGGACATTTCCATGGAGTTTTCCGCCTTCCCCTTCCGGGTGGTGGCCATTGCCCGGGGCATCACCACCTTGATTCCCAGCGGCGACGACCAGCTCCTCCCCGGGGACCAGGCCTTTTTCCTGGTGGGCGATGAAAACCTCACCCGCCTCATGGACATGATCGGGGTGGACCAGGAAAAACGCCACAAGGTGATGATCATCGGCGGCGGCCTGGTGGGACGACGCATAGCCGAACTCCTGGGAAAATCCGTGGAACTCCGCCTCATCGAAAAGAACGAACAGGCCGCCCTGGACCTTTCCTTCAAGCTGAAAAACACGGAGATTCTCCACGGAGACGGCTCCGATTCCGACGTCCTCATTTCCGCCGGTCTCATGGACATGGACACCTTCATCACCGCCACCGGTGAAAACGAAACCAATATCATGAGCTGTGTGCTGGCCAAACACATCATGTCCAGCCGGGAAAACCGGTACAAACGCCACCACAAATGCATCTCCCTGGTGAACAAGGAGGATTACGTGGTCCTGGCCGCCACCATGGGCTCGGACCTGGCCCTGAACAAAAAGATCCTGGCCTCCAATGAAATCCTGAAATTCATCCGCAGGGGGGAACTTCTCTCCGTGGCCCACCTCCATGGTTTTGATGCGGAGATGGTGGAAATCGTTGCCGCACCGGGATCCCCCATCACCCAGAAACCCCTCTCCCGCATCGGCAATTTCTACAACGGCCGGATCCTGGTGGGGGCCATCCACCGCAACGACGAATGGCAGGTGGCCGTGGGCGACACCCACATCCGAAACCATGAACGGGTCATCGTCATCTGCATGTCCCAGCACCTGAAGACGGTCCAAAACCTCTTCCTGGCCTGATTTACACCCATAAAAACTGCAACGCCCCGGCCTTTTGGACGGGGCGTTTTTGTTGGGCCGGGTAAAACGGCTCTCAACACATCCTTCCCAATTCAAATCCCTCCCACCACTGAAACAACGAAAATAAACCCGCCCATTCCGCAGGATTACGCCGAACCGCCTTCAATTACACGGAATAGGAGTGTTTGGTTTTACCTGAACGACTTTCCAACGCGTTCAATCGAAACCTTATTTTGAGATTCACCATAAAAACCTTTCCCACACAACTGACCATAATGTTTGTCAATCCCACCCGGGGGATCAGGTGAGGGCGGGGGGAGGGAGATGGAGCGGGCGTTAAGGGTCCCGGCAGCTTCAGGAAGAATGGGGTGGGACCCTTCGCAGGCGTTGCGGTCAGGACGACCGCAACGCCGGTAGTGGAATCTTCCTCCCCCCGTCATCGCCGGGTTGGGAGGAAAACGGTCGAATCCAATCCATACGTTATTTTAAAAATCACTGAAAGGAATTCTGTAAATGCCAATCATCCCCGGAGGGTTAGGCTGCGCCATGGGCCAATCTCCACCGAAGTAGACCGGTGGCAATCCTACTTAACTCTTCCAAAAGGACGGATAAAAAATCACCAGGGCCGAAAACATTTCCAGCCGGCCCACCAGCATATTCCAGGAGAGGAACCACTTGCCCACATCGGAAATAAAGGCATAGTTCTGGGTGGGTCCCACCCCGCCGAAGCCCGGGCCGATGTTCATGAGGGTGGCAATGACGGAACTCATGGCCGTGACATAATCCATGTCATCCACCAGGGTCATAAAACAGCCCCCGGCCAGGATCATGAAGATATTCACAATGAAATAGAAGACGGCCAGCTGGACGATCTGATTCTCCACGGGACGGCCGTTGAGCTGCACCGAAACCACGGACATGGGGCGGAAGAAAATCTGCTTAATGGCGGCCACCCCGAACTTACAGATCAGAATATAATGGACGATCTTAATCCCCGAAGTGGTGGAACCGGCGCAGGCCCCGATGAAGCAGACCAAATAAATGAACATCTGGGCCGACTGGGGCCAGAGTTCATAATCCGCCGTGGTAAAGCCGGTGGTGGTGAGAATGGAGGTGATCTGGAAGGTGGCGTAGCGCACCGAATCCATGAGGCCGTAGGTGTTGCTGGAATAGAGAATCAGGGTGACGGCGCCGCAGAAAAAAAGCATGAACCCCAGATACCAGCGCAATTCGGTATTCCGCCGGATGATCCGCCAATTTCCATGGACCCCGTGGTAAAACAGCATGAAGGTCATGCCGCCCAGGAACATGAACAAAATGATGATCCAGTCAAAATAGGCATTGTTATAATGCCCCACACTGGCATTGTAGGGGGAATAACCCGAGGTGGAAACGGTGCCGAAGGCATGGCAGAGGGAGTCAAACAGACTCATCCCCCCCATGCAAAGCAGGATGGTCTGGGCCAGGTTCAAGGTGATGTAAATCCCCCACAGCCAGATCATGGTGTCCCGGTTCCGGGGGATGAATTTTTCCCGGGTAATGACCTGTCCCGGGCTGGATTCGGCCCGGAAGATCCGGACGCCCCCCATGCCGTGGGGCAGGAAGATAATGGTCAGGGTCAAAAAGCCCATGCCCCCCAGAAGATGGGTCTGGCTCCGCCAGAAGAGCAGGCCGTGGGGCACCACTTCAATGTCCTCCAGAATGGTGGCCCCGGAGGTGGTATAGCCGGACATCATTTCAAAAAAGGCATCGGTGAAGGAGGGGATGGAGCCATGGATCATGAAAGGCACCGCCGAAATGGCGGAGATCAAAATCCAGCCGAAGACG
>JAKSBM010000918.1 GCA_022361135.1 Desulfobacterales bacterium
CGGGCGGACGCATCGGCTGCGGCGTGATCATGCTCGAGGGTGGCGACACCCAGCCGGTGCTCGCGAACGGAAGCGGCGGCCACTGACGTCGTGAAGGGAGGCGCAGCGCCGGGTGTGAGCCCGGCGCGAACCCTGCCCTCGGCCCGGAGCAATGGGGAGCCCTTGACCGGACATCTTTCCATGCCCCCCCAGGCCACGATTACCCACATGCTCTCCCATGAAGAAGAGACACGCTTTCTTATGGCCACCGACGGGGGATATGGATTCATGATTAAATTTTCCGATTTTTTCACCAATTACAAAAACGGCAAGGCCGTGGTGACGGTGAAAGAAAATAGAAAACTCATGGCACCCCAACTCATCAACGACGTTGAAACCGACACCATTGTGGCCGTCACCAACAAGGGTCGCCTTTTAATTTTTCCCTTAAGCCAGCTGCCCCAGTTGAAAAAAGGCCAGGGCAACAAAATCATCACCATCCCCAAAAAAGAGCAGGAAGGGAAGGATCCCGAACGGCTTAAACTCCTCAGAATATTGCCTTTAGGTGCGAATCTTGTTATACATGCAGGCAAGCATTTTCTCAGGCTGGGACCTGGAAATCAAAAGGATTACACTGGAATGCGCGGTTACAGGGGTAAAAAACTACCCCGGGGATACCGCAGGGTCGATCGCCTGGAAGTGATTCCCGTTGAGGATATGACCGATAAAAATCAATGATGCCCATTGTCCGTAAACATTTTATTCTCATTGCCCTGATTTCACTTTCCATCCCCTTGATTTATGGAACCGTACAAATTCAGCACAAGGGGATGGTCGGGGGATCGGGTACCTATGACCGGGTGATCCAGACCGGAACCCTACGGGTCATCACCACGGACTCCGTCAACACCTACCATCTTTACAAGGGAAGGCCCACGGGCTTTGAATACGACCTGGCCCTGGAATTTGCCAAATTCCTCAATGTGGAGCTGGACGTGGTTATCCCGGGATGGAACAACCTTTTCTCGTACCTGGATCAGGGAAAGGGCGATATGATCGCCGCCGGCATGGCCATCACCAAAAACCGGCTTGAGCAGGTGGCATTTTCCATCCCCTACATGAGCATCCAGCAACGGGTCATCCACCACAATCTCAACTTCGGCCCCAGGAACATTGATGACCTCACGTTCCGGACATTCCACGTCAGACGGGGGACTTCCTACGAAGATCGCCTGGCCGAATTAAAATCCTCCGGCATTGATTTCAACTATATTCTCCACGACAATATCCCCACGGAGAATCTGATTAAAATGATCAGTGACCGGGAAATTAAATTCACCATTGCCGATTCCAATATCGCCATGCTCAGCCAGCGATATTACCCGGATATCCGAATCGGTATCCCCATCCAGAAAAAGGAATCACTGGCATGGGCGGTGCGACAAAAAGATATTAAAATGCTGGAGGCGGTGAATCGTTTTTTTCTCCATGCCAATGCCAATGGAATTTTAAAGCGAATTTCCGACAAGTATTATGAAAATATCCGGGACATTGATGTCTACGATTTAAAGACATTTCACAAGCGGGTGAGAACCCGCCTGCCCCTCTACCTGGACATTATCAAAGAGGAGGCAGCCGTATACGGATTTGACTGGCGGCTTGTGGCGGCGGTGATTTACCAGGAATCCCATTTTAACCCCAACGCCACCAGTTTCACCAATGTAAGGGGGCTGATGCAGGTGACTTCGGTTACGGCCAAGGAAATGGGCATTAAGAATCGAAGAAACCCCAAACAAAGCGTACAGGCCGGAATAAAATACCTGGATCGCATGTACCAGCGGTTCGACCACATTGAAGATGAATACCAGCGCATGCTCTTTGCACTGGCCAGCTACAATGTGGGATACGGCCATGTCCAGGACGCCATTGGCATTGCCCGGAAAAAGGAATGGGAAACCGACGATTGGCAGGGATTAAAAAGAGCCCTGCCCCTGCTGTCCCGTCCCAATTACTACAAAAAGACAAAATATGGATATGCCAGGGGCTGGGAACCGGTCCAGTACGTTGAGCGTATCCTGACATTTTTCGATATCCTCAAACAGAAGCAGGATTTGGGAGACTAAACCTGAAATTTGGGGAATCATAACAGAACGAGTTTAACTTGCCCTTTTTAATTTTATGAAGTAATCATCAGTATCCATTTAAAGGGGAGTTGAACCTCCAATTTAAAGATAAGAGTAAACCATGACAAAAAAAATTCTCATCAACGCACAGGACCCGGACGTGAGCCGGATCGCCGCTGTTGAGGACAACAAACTCGATCAATTCCACATTGAAACCCGGGCCAAAGCAGTGACCCAGGGAAACATTTACAAAGGTGTGGTCACACGGGTGGAGCAAAGTCTTCAGGCGGTTTTTGTGGATTACGGCGCAGAAAAAAACGGTTTCCTGCAAAAGAACGAAATCCATCGCGACTATTTCCAGGAAGTGGACGGCAAGGACAAGGCCCTGTTCAACCTTATTAAAAAGGGGCAGGAACTCATCGTCCAGGTGGTCAAGGATCCCATCAGCCAGAAAGGGGCCATGCTCACCACCTTCATTTCCCTCCCCGGCCGACTGGGGGTTCTCATGCCCGGTTCCAGTACCCGGGGCGTTTCCAGAAAGATCAACGAAGAAGACGAAAGAAAGAGACTTCTGGGAATCATCAAGGGCCTCAAGGTACCCGAAGGGTTTGGCATGATCGTCCGCACCGCCGGGAAAACCGCCAATAAAACCCAGCTGTCCGCCGACCTGCGCTATCTCATGCGGGTTTGGAAAAACATCGACAAAATGGCCATCAAAAATCCGGCGCCCTCCCTGCTCTATAAGGAACAAAGCCTGGCGGTCCGTTCCCTGCGCGATTATTTCACCACGGACATCAAAGAGATCCTCATTGACAATCCCGATACATTTGCCGAGGTCAAGGAATTCATGTCCATGATCGCCCCCAAACAGAATCGGATTGTGAAATTGTTCAAGGGCGAAAAACCCATCTTTTCCAAATATCAGCTTGAGGATCAGATCACCTCCATCTTCAAACGGGAAGTCCCCTTGAAGTCGGGTGGATTTCTGGTCATCGAACAGACCGAGGCCCTGGTTTCCATTGATGTCAACTCGGGAAAATCCACCAAGCGGAAGAACATCGAAGAAACCGCCTACCACACCAACCTGGAAGCCGCAGAAGAAGTGGCCCGGCAGCTTCGTCTCAGGGACATGGGCGGATTGATCGTGGTGGACTTCATCGACATGAAGGAACGGCGCCACAAGGCAGACATTACCAAAACCCTGAAAAAACATCTCAAGGCAGACAAGGCCAAAACCAAGGTCGGCGGCATCACCGCATTTGGGCTTCTGGAAATGTCCCGCCAACGCATCCGCCATTCCATCACCTTTGGCAGCTATGAAACCTGCCGCCATTGCAACGGGCGCGGACAGACCCCTTCCGTGGAAACCCAGGGACTGGCATTCATGCGCCAACTCAACCTGAAAACCCTGAAGGGGGAAATCAGAACCATCACCGGATGGCTTCCCAGGGAAGTGGCCTATTATGTCCTCAACAAAAAACGGGAAGAGCTGCTGGACATTGAGACCCGTCGCAACGTAAACGTTTCCATCGAAATTGACCCGGAGATGGTATTCGGGGAGAGCCGTTTCGACACCCAAAACCAATAAGACGGATGGCGATTTCTTGACATACACGGCGCTATTGTGTATCTGAAACAATTCCAAAAAAGGACGGCGAGGTAAAAATGGCTCAACACAGAAAAACAGACATGAAAAAAATACTCACTATTGCAGGTGCGGTGATTTTAGGTCTTATTCTGATTTTCCATTTCTGGACAAAAAGCCCGGAAACCCCACAGCCGACCCCGGAAATGGAATCAAATGAACCCGCCCACCCAATTCCCGAAGCGGAAATGAAGGATGGAGAGGGGGAAGGCCAGCCCCAGGTCACCATTGATTATAAGGACCTGAACAAGGACACCCCTTCGGACCAACTCATGGTGGAACGCAAGGACAAGCTGGGCCTGAACAAAAGCCTGGACATGGTGGTTAAATCCAACGAGTCCTTTACCCTTGGGGATAAAACCATCTCCATGGGCAAAATCCTGGAAAAGGCCAAGACCCACAAGGGGGGCGTTTACCAGGAAAACCTGAATGATTCCGGGAAGAGTTCGCCCAAGGCCATAAAGGAATTTGGCATTTACGTGGTCCAGCCCGGTGACAATATCTGGAATATTCACTTTAATATTTTAAAGGAATATTACAGCGACAGGGGCATTGATGTGGCCCCCAAAGCAGATGAACCCATTAAAAATGGCGGCATGAGTTCCGGCGTCGGGAAACTGCTTAAATTCTCCGAGGGCATGGTGATTATTTACGACCTCAATGACGACGAGGTGGCAGAGGGCATCAACCTGCTCCAGCCCCTGAGCAAAGTGGTCATTTATAATATGCAAGAGGTGTTTAACCTGCTGTCGGAGATTGATTACGACACCATAAACAGAATCCAGTTTGACGGAACGAACATCTGGATTCCAACGGAAAAAAACTAAATTTTTTTTATTTACATAAAGGAGGATTATCTTGATTAGTACAGCATTTGCAATGGGACCCGGAGCACAAGGCGGAGCACAAGGCGGACTGGCAGGCTTTTTGCCCATTATCATTCTGTTTGCCATTTTTTATTTCCTGTTGATTCGCCCCCAGCAGAAGAAAGCCAAAGAACACCGCGAAATGATCAACAACCTGAAAAAAGGAAATCGGATCATTACCAGCGGCGGCATCTACGGTGTCATTGCCTCCATTGACGAAACCACCATCGGCCTTGAAGTAGCCAAGGACGTAAAAATCAAAATCGGACGTGGAAATGTAGCAGGCCTGATCTCTGACAACGAACCCGCTAAGAAATCTGAAAAATAATTCACCCAGTTAGGAGTATCCTATTTTGAAACTATTTACCTTTAAACGTGTTGTGATAACCGGAGTTGTCCTGGCTGCTATTGTCTGGCTTTTGCCCACCTTCACAGATACCTGGCCCCACAAAAAAATCAACCTGGGCCTGGATCTGCAGGGCGGCATGCACCTGGTTTTGGAAGTTCAAAATCAGAAGGCAGTGGATACTGAACTGGATCGGACCATTCAGGAATTGAAAAAGGAGCTTCGCAATCAAGGGATCAAACATCTGGGTATTACCCGTCAAAAGGACCAGAGCATCCTTGCGAATATCCAGGGAGCTGGCAATCAGGATGGTTTCAAAAGCCTAATTGATGAGGATTTTTCCAACCTTGCCGTATCGTCCCCAACCATTGAGGGCGATGCGGTAAGATTCACATTGAACCTTCCCGATGATGAAGTTGAAAACATCAAAAAACTGGCCACGGAACAGGCCCTGGAAACCATCCGGAACCGGATTGACGAATTTGGGGTAAGCGAGCCCGATATCCGTATCCAGGGCGGCAATCGCATCCTGCTCCAGCTGCCTGGAATCAGTGATCCGGACCGTGCCAAGGATCTCATCGGAAAGACCGCCCAGCTGACATTCCAGCTGGTAAACGACGAAGCAGATGTCCAGGCTGCCGTGAACGGCACCGCCCCGGTGGGGTGTGAAATCCTGTATGAAAACCGGGTGGATCCGGCCACGGGCAATGTCACCCGTATCCCCTTTGTCATCAAAAAACAGGTGTTGCTGGACGGCAGCCTCCTGGTCAACGCCCATGTGGAATTCGACCAGTTCCAACAGCCCCAGGTCGGCATTGAATTCAACCGCAAAGGGGCCCGTATTTTTGACCGGATCACCGGTCAGAACATCAAAAAGCGACTGGCCATTGTCCTGGATAAAACCATCTACTCAGCCCCGGTGATCCAGGATCGGATTGCCGGAGGTAAAGCCCGCATCACCGGCAGATTTACCACAGAGGAAGCCAAGGACCTTGCCATTGCCCTGCGTGCCGGCTCATTGCCCGCACCGGTAAAAATCATTGAAGAAAGAACCGTAGGCCCGACCCTGGGTGCTGACTCCATCCGCATGGGTCTGATGTCCATGATGGTCGGCGGTGCACTGGTTCTAGTCTTTATGCTTATCTATTACAAAGGCGCCGGCCTCATTGCTGACTTGGCCCTGGTGGTTAATATCATTCTCATCGGCGGCGGACTTGCAGCATTCCAGGCCACACTGACACTGCCCGGCATTGCCGGCATCATCCTTACCATTGGCATGGCGGTTGACGCCAACGTCATCATCTTTGAAAGAATACGTGAAGAACTCCGGGGTGGGAGAACACCCCTGGCAGCTGTCCACGCCGGATTTGAACGGGCCAGCCTGACCATTCTTGACGCCAATGTCACCACCTTGATTGCAGCCATTGTTCTGTTCCAGTTTGGAACCGGCCCCATCAAGGGCTTTGCCGTGACACTGGGCCTGGGTATCGTATCCAGTCTCTTTACCGCGTTGATTCTTTCCAAGAGCATCTTTGATCTGTTACTCCAGAACAAAAAGACGTCAACCCTCAGCATATAAGGAAATTTTCATAATGCAGCTTATCAAGCCTGACATTAATATTAACTTTCTCGGGAAACAGAAATTCGGATTTATACTCTCCCTGATCCTGATCATTGCCAGTGCAGTCTCCCTGGTTTCCAAGGGCGGCCCGAATTACGGCATCGACTTTGTCGGGGGGACGCTGATCCAGGTTAAATTTGAAAACAACATCCCCATCACACAGGTGAGGGGTGCATTGGAAGAACTCCAGCTCAAGGACGTATCCGTTCAGGATTTTGGTGAACCCGGAGCCCATGAGTTCCTCATCAGAACCTCCAGCTCCGACGAGGTGGAAAAGGGACTTGCAGAGGCCGTTACCACTGCCCTGCAGAACAAAACCGGAGACAGCCCCCTGATTCGACGGGTTGAAATGGTGGGACCCCAGGTGGGGGATGATTTGAAAAATAAAGCCCTTTTGGCCATTTTCTATTCCCTGCTCTTTATCACCATCTATATTTCCGGTCGTTTCGAGTTGAAATGGATGCTCTCCGGTGTTACCGCCGGTGCCCTCATGGCTGCGGTTTATTTTCTTTCCGTATTTAATTTGAGCATGACATTCTTCATTGCCGGAGCCCTGGTGGTCAGCCTGGCACTTTTCTGGAGCCTGAAGTTGAAATACGCCATGGGCGCCATTGTGGCGCTGATCCATGACGTATTCATCACCGTGGGAATATTTTCCATTTTGGATCTGGATTTTTCCCTGCCCATCATTGCCGCCCTGCTCACCATCATCGGATACTCCCTCAACGATACCATCATCGTTTTTGACCGGATCCGTGAAAATGTGAAAGGCAGTGCCGACATAGATTCCCTGGATCAATTGTTCAACAAAAGTATCAATGAAACCCTGTCCAGAACACTGCTGACGTCGGTCACCACCCTGATCGTACTGCTGGCGCTCTTCTTCCTGGGCGGTGATATCATCCATAACTTTGCATTTGCCATGACCATTGGTGTTGTCATCGGGACTTACTCCTCTGTTTTCATCGCAAGTCCCGTGGTCCTGGCTGCCCACAAAAAAGGATAAACATATGCAAGGATTCAAGGTTCAGACTTTTTTGCCGTTGATAATGGCCCTCTTACTTTCCGCCTGTTCCATAACCGGTGGGAAACAACCCGTGGCCCGGATGGAAAGCATTGAAGCACTGCAGGAAAACATGGCAAGAAAGGATGAATACATCCTGAACCTTGAAACCAAGCTCCAGACCCTGGAACAACAGGTGATCATGCTGGAAAAGGAAAACAAGGCCTGCTTGAGCACGGATTTCAAAACAGCGGAACCGGGGCGGATCTATCAAAAGGCCCGCAACCTGCTGCTGGAAGAAAATTTCATTCAAGCAGGTCAATTGTTTACAGCATTGGCCACCCGTTTCCCCAGGCATAGTCTGGCAGATAATGCCTTGTACTGGCAGGGGGAATGTTATTATTCCCTCGGCCAGTATCAAAAGGCCATTGATGTATTCAAACGATTAATCAAAAGCTACCCCAAGGCAGAAAAGGTCCCGGCCGCCCTTTTAAAAACCGGCTACAGCTATCTCTCCCTAGGGGATGCCAACCGCGCAGGTCATTTTCTGAAGCAAGTCATCAAACGCTACCCCTTTTCACCGGTCTCTGAAAAGGCCCAGGAAAAACTCAGCTTAATAGACTAAACCATCAGGGAATGTGCATCGATTTTGAAAACAAATATCTACCATGGTTGATTTTAAAAGAAATTCCAAAACTGGGAATCCGCAGCCTTAACCGCCTCCTGACCCGGTTCGAATCTCCAGAAAGGATTCTGTCTGCGACCGAGGAAGAACTGGTCCGGGTGGACGGCCTCAAATCGGCTCCCATACAAGGAATACGCAACCATAAGGAATTTATCCCCGCTGCCCGGAAAGAATTAAAGCGCGCCCTGGACAGCGGAATAAAACTGGTCACCCTGCCCGATCCCCACTACCCTGCCCTGCTGAAAAAAATAGACGATCCCCCGCCCATCCTCTACTACAAAGGCACATTGGAAAAACAACTGCCCTGCATTGCCATGGTGGGATCACGCCGGGCCACCGCCTATGGTCTGAACACAGCCAGACAACTTTCGAAACAATTGGCAGACAAGGGATTGGTCATTGTCAGCGGCATGGCCCGGGGCATTGATACGGCAGCCCACCAAGGCGCCCTGGATGCCGGTGGTCGAACCCTGGCCATACTGGGGTCCGGGCTAAAAAAAATATACCCCAAAGAAAACAAGAACTTATTTAACGAAATCGTCAAAACCGGAGCTGTGATTTCCGAATTTAAGCTTGACACCGACCCATTTCCGTATAATTTTCCAGCAAGAAACAGAATAATTGCCGGCCTGTCCTGCGGTACCGTCGTGGTCGAGGCTGCCCAGAAAAGCGGGTCACTTATCACGGCAAGATTGTCGGCCGAGTATAATCGGGAAGTATTCGCCGTTCCAGGCAGTATCAAATCAAAAAAAAGCCAAGGCACCCACGCCCTTTTAAAACAAGGGGCGAAACTGGTGGAAAATGAAACCGATGTTCTGGATGAAATTTCACATTTCGTAGAGATATCGGATTCGCCCTTGAAACAGATACCTGAACCCAACCGCCTTGTTCTGGACAAAGAGGGTAAAACCGTGTATCAGCTATTGGACCCATACCCGCGGCACATAGACCAGATTATAGAAGCCGCCCCCCTGGACAGCGCCACCGTTGGTGCTGTTCTGCTGGAACTGGAACTACAGGGATATGTTCAGCAGCATCCAGGCAACTATTTTTCAACTTCGGAGGAATAACAGTGGCAAAACCACTCATCATTGTGGAATCTCCTACAAAAATCAAAACCCTGAAAAAATATGTGGGTAAATCATATAATGTTGCGGCCAGCGCCGGCCATATTAGAGATCTCCCGGTAAAAGATCTGGGCATAGACGTGGAAGATGATTTTAAAGCCGATTATGTCAATATCAAAGACAAGTCCAAAATCATTTCCAACCTGAAAAAAAATGCCAAAGGGACCCAGGAAGTCTATCTGGCGCCTGACCCTGACCGTGAAGGGGAAGCCATTGCCTTCCACATCATGGATGTGTTGAAGAAAAAAGATAGAAAATTCCACCGGGTCCTTATCCACGAGCTAACCAAAAAGGGGATCACCGAAGCCCTGGAAAGCCCCATGGAACCGGACCGGGATAAATACGACGCCCAACAGGCAAGACGAAAGCTGGATCGGCTGGTGGGATACCAGATTTCCCCCCTGCTCTGGCAGAAGGTCCAACGGGGACTCAGCGCCGGGCGGGTCCAATCGGTTACCGTGAAAATCATCTGTGATCGGGAAAGGGAAATCCGGGCATTTGAACCGGAAGAATACTGGACCATCACCGCCGATTTATTCAGCGATATTCCGCCGGATTTCAATGCCGCCCTGAGCAAAATCAACAACAAAAAGGTCAAAATCGGAAACCAGGCAGAAGCCGATGCCATCCTGGCCGAGCTCAATGCCTCCCAATACCTGGTGGACGATATCAAGAAAAAGACCGTTAAACGGAACCCCCTGCCTCCCTTTATCACCAGTAAGCTGCAGCAGGATTCCATTAACCGGCTCCGTTTTTCCGCCAAGAAAACCATGGTGGTTGCCCAGCAGCTCTATGAAGGTATTGAAATCGGTACCGGCGGCCCCGAAGGTCTGATTACCTACATGAGAACCGACTCCATCCGCATCGCACCTGAAGCGGCCCAGGAAGCCCAGGAACTCATCACAAACACCTACGGCAAAGAATTTGCCCTGGATCAGCCCCGGTTCTTCAAAAATAAAAACAAGGCCCAGGATGCCCATGAAGCCATCCGCCCCACCTCTGTTTTCAATACCCCGGAAAAGCTGAAATCCTTCCTCAGCGAAGACCAGTACAAACTTTACGACCTGATCTGGAAACGCTTTGTTGCATCCCAGATGGCCCAGGCCCTCATTGATCAAAAGTCCATCCTCATCAAGGCCGGGGATAAATATACCTTCTCCGTATCCGGCTCCACCGTGAAATTTGCCGGCTTCATGACCCTCTACGCCAGCCAGGAAAACAATAAGGCGGACAAGGACATCCAGGCCCTGCCCGATGTGGAAACCGGACAGACATTGAGCCTGAGGAAACTCAATCCCAAACAGCACTTCACCAAACCGCCACCGCGGTTTTCCGAAGCCTCATTGGTCAAGGAGTTGGAAAAGAACGGGATCGGCCGGCCGTCCACCTATGCATCCATCCTCAGCGTCATCCAGGACAAGGGCTACGTGGAATTGGTGAAACGGTATTTTGTCCCCAGTGAATTGGGATTCATTGTAAATGACCTGCTGGTGGACGCCTTCCCGGAACTGCTCAACATCTCCTTCACCGCCCAGATGGAAACCAATTTGGACAACGTGGAAGGGGGACGACTCAACGAAGTTGAACTTTTGTCCAATTTCTACGGCCCCTTTAAGGAGACACTGGACCAGGCCGGAGAAAACATGGTCAGCGTCAAAGGTGTGGGCGTACCCACCGGCTTGGATTGCCCCTCCTGCCAGAAACCGCTGAACATTAAAATCGGTAAGAACGGCCACTTCCTGGCCTGCACCGCTTACCCGGGATGCTCCTTTACCAGCAATTACACCCGGGATGAAAAGGGCGAAATTCACATTGTTGAAAAGATAGTGGACGACACACCGGTGAAGGATTGTCCGGAATGCGGCAAGCCCATGGTCCAAAAGGATGGCCGCTTCGGCCTCTTCCTGGCCTGTACCGGCTATCCCGATTGTAAGCACACCGAATCCGTCATCCAGAATCAATCGGCCACGGAAACCGGAATGAAGTGCGTGGAAAAGGGATGTGACGGCACCATAGTGGAAAAACATTCCAAGCGGGGGAAAATCTTCTTCGGCTGTTCCAAGTATCCGGATTGCAATTTCGCCTCCTGGGACAAACCCGTGGATAAAAAATGCCCCGAGTGCGACTCCCCCTACATGGTGGAAAAGGAAACCAAGCGGGACGGGAAATTTTACAAATGCCCGAAGAAAGGCTGCGGATACAAGGAAACCATTATCCCCAAGGATGAATAATCCTTCCCTCTGCCCCAGCTGAGTAAAAACCAAAACAGCCCCTGTTGATTTCGTTCAACGGGGGCTGTTTTATTTTGAATGAGCCCTAAGGCAGCCAATGCTTAATGTACGAATTCAGGTCATTGTAGCGGGGTGATTTCCGGGAATCCCATTCCCGGATTCCGGTCCTGAATTCGGGGCAAGGGCCCATTGACGAACCAGGGAAAACAATCGATCCCGCTGGATGGGCTTGGTTAAAAAGGCATCCATCCCCGCCCCTTGGCACCGGGATTCAAATCCATCCCCGGCATTGGCCGTCAGGGCAAAAATGGGGACCCGGGCAGATTTTCCCAATTCCATATCCCGAATTTTCCCAGCCGCCTCAAACCCATCCATCACCGGCATGTTGATATCCATGAGAATCAGGTCATACCCTGGATTCTCACCATACATCTCCACGGCCCGACCACCGTGGTCGGCAAGGGAAACCTTGTATCCGGCCTTTGTCAGCATGAGTTCCGTCATTTTCTGGTTCACTGGATTATCCTCCACCAGGAGGATGTGCATGCCGTGTTTTTGATTCTCGGCCAGGCTGTGCACGGTGAGAATACCTGTGCTGATATTTTTCTTTGACCTTCCCACCACAAATGAAGCCATTTCCAACAACCTTGCCCGATTCACCGGCTTGGGGAGAAAGCCATTGAACCCCATTTTTTCCAACCCCTTGGCAATGCCTGAAAAGGGAACGGCACACCCGATGCCCCCGCAACGGGCGAGGGATTGCAACAATTCATCCTCGCCTGGCTGGTTTAAGCTTGTCCGATCCGTCCCATGGCCCAAATCCACCACGGTAAGGTCCACGGCTGGGAAGGCCGAGGAAGCAACGAAATCCACGGCATCCTTAAATTCCAAATGAACCACTTCCATGCCGGCACTGGATAAGGCATGGGTAATCGGTGCTGCGAAATCCTCCCATTCTCCATAGACCAGGGCTTTCTTCCCCTTCAACCCAACCGGACGCAATGGGGGCTCGTCCGCCCCCCCATCAACCCCCTCCATCAAAACGGAGAAAGTAAAACAACTGCCCTCACCCAATTGAGATTCCACGGTGAGCCCCCCCCCCATCTGCCGGGCAATGTTCCGGCTAATGGCCAGGCCCAGCCCGGTCCCCTGCCCCGGCC
>JAKSBM010001030.1 GCA_022361135.1 Desulfobacterales bacterium
ATGACCAGGATGATCAAAGAGCCCGTGGCCGTGGGAATCCGCACGGATTCGGCAATGAACCCGATGGACCCCATTTCCGGAATCACCAGCTGGAGGGCCTTGGCCGCACCGGTGGTGGTGAGAATGATATTGTTCATGATGGAACGGTTTTTCCGCAGGTCCTTGGCCCCTTTCTTGGGCAGGCGGTCCAGCACCTGCTGGGAGCCGGTGGCCGCATGGACGGTGGCCATGGAGGCGGAGAGCACCCGGTCAATGCCGAAATAATCCAACAGGGGCTTCACCATGTGGGAGAGGCATGTGGTGGTGCAGGAGGCATTTGAAATGAGGACGTGGCGGGTGGGATCGTAGTCCTTGTCATTGATCCCCATGACCGTGGTCACGGCATCGTCGGGCATCTGGGCGCCCTGCTTCAGCTTAAAGGGGGCAGAGGCAATGACCTTGCGGGCCCCGGCTTCCAGATGGCCCCGGATGGAACCGCCCGGTGCATCGGCGGGCATATTGGGATCCAGGAACTGACCGGTGGTGTCCACCACCAGCTCGGCTCCGTTTTCAGCCCATTCAATGTCCTTGGGGTTGCGGTGGTTCTGGAGGATCTTCACATCCACCCCATTGACCTTCAGGGTCTTGGCTTCGGCATCCACATGGGAGATCACCGGGCCACCCTGGAAACCGCCCAGAAACGCATCCAGCCGTCCGTATGAGGTATCCCGTTCAATGTAATGGACAATATCATCAAAGCCTTTGCCCACTTCACGTCCCACATTGATCACGATCCGATCAAAACATTTACGTCCGGCATGGTGCCACAGTGTCAGTTTTCCGATACGCCCCAGGCCGTTGATGCCCAGGACTGCGGATGCATTTGTACTCATTGTTCTCCTCATTCTTTTTTGAGTTTAAGGGGTGTATTTAAATTAAGTTTACCTCAAGTCGGCCTTGAAAAACAAAACCCTTATATCCATCTATGGAAATATAGTCACCGGTTTTCAGGGTGGTTTGATCCAACCGGCATTGTTTTTTGGCTTCATTGCAGATGAGATTTTCGCAGCCCACCACACAGGTTTTTCCCAGGTTGTAGGCCACCACGGCCGCATGGGAGGTGAGCCCCCCCTTGGCCGTGAGGATCCCGTCGGCGGCATCGATTTCCAGAATATCATCCGGCACGGTGTCGTTGCGGAGCAGGATGAGATGGGCATCGGGGTCCTGCCGACGAAAATTGTTGATTTCTTCCAGGGTAAAGACCACCCGGCCGCTCATGACATCCCCGGATACGCCAATGCCCTGGCCCAGGTAGGCGGCCTTCAACACCTTGTCCGGGGCATCGAACCGGGCCACGCTCTTCCGATCCCGCAGGGAAAGGTCCCGGGCCTGGAGGATGTGAAGATCCTCCCGCTCCGGGCCCTGGAAGGTGAATTCGATCTCCTGGGGATTCCAGCCCTTCTTATAAATCAAAAGCTTCACCACCTTGCGCAGCTGGGCATAGACTTCGGGAAAGGCGGTTTCCAGGCTGATGGGGGTATCCCGTTCCTCCACTTCCCGCTGGATTTCCGACACGGGCAGGGTTTTCACCAGACCGGCCACCACATCCTCCCCCTGGTTGCCAATGGTGAAATCCCCCCAGAGGCGGATGGCATCCCCGGGCAGTTTGGGGCTGTGGCTGAAGACCACCCCGGACCCCGACTGCCGGGACCTGTTGCCAAAGACCATGGTC
>JAKSBM010000948.1 GCA_022361135.1 Desulfobacterales bacterium
CGTTCAACGCTAAGACTGCCAATGATGCAGGATCCATTATTCCAGTTGTTATCACCGTTTACCAGGACAGATCCTTTAGTTTTATCACCAAGACCCCGCCGGCCTCCCGTCTCCTGTTGGCTGCCGCCAAACTGTCCAAAGGTTCTGGCGAACCCAACAAGGAAAAAGTCGGTAAGGTAACCCGGGATCAGGTGGCTGCGATTGCTGAAACCAAAAAAGAAGATTTGAATGCTGCTTCTCCCGAAGCCGCTTTCAAGATCATCGCCGGTACAGCAAGAAGCATGGGGATCGAAGTCGTTTAACCTTAAGTAAAAGAGTGATAAAAATGCCTAAGCGGAGCAAAAAACATACAGAAGCCTTGAATAAGGTTGATAGAAATCTGCAGTACGAGCCTCTCCAGGCTGTTGAACTGGCTGTTGAATCCAGCTATGCCAAGTTCGATGAAACCGTTGATGTGGCGGTTAGACTTGGGGTTGATCCCCGTCATGCCGACCAGATGGTTCGTGGTACTGTTGTACTGCCCAACGGTCTGGGTAAAGAAGTTAAAGTGCTGGTGTTTGCCAAGGGTGAAAAAGAAAAAGAAGCCCTGGATGCCGGTGCGGATTTCATTGCCACCGATGAAGTGGTTGAAAAGATTAAGGACGGTTGGTTCGGATTCGACAAAGCCATTGCCACTCCCGACATGATGGGAACCGTTGGTAAGCTGGGTCGGGTTTTGGGTCCCAGAGGTCTGATGCCCAATGCAAAGACCGGTACCGTTACCTTTGAGCTTGAAAAAGCAATCAATGAACTGAAGGCTGGTAAAATCGACTTTCGGGTTGAAAAAGCCGGTATCGTTCATGTCCCCGTAGGAAAAATTTCCTTTGGTGCAGAAAAGCTTTTGGAAAACGTTATGGCTTTCCTGGACAAGCTGTCTTCCCTGAAGCCTGCTTCTTCCAAAGGTGCCTACATGAAGAGCATTAGCATTTCATCCACCATGGGGCCCGGTATCAAGATCGACCCCCTGTTGGTAAAATAAGCACTAACGAACTTAACCTGTCCTAGACAGTAGGTGCGTGAAAGCGCATAATCGGAATGCCGGCCTGCCGAGACAGAAGATTTTTTCCATAAAGTTTTCGTTTTGGTTTCGTTGGCACCTTCAAAAAATCCCTATGGAAAGGAGGTGTAATTAAATTGCTGAATATTTCTCAGAAGAAAGAATTGGTCGAGCGGCTGTCAGAGCAACTCGCCGGAGCTGAGATCTCTATTCTGGTCGACTACAAAGGTCTTGACGTTCTGGCCATTACAGAACTGAGAGCCAAGTTGAGAGAAGCGGGTGTTTCCATGGAAGTTGTGAAGAACACGCTTCTGAAACTGGCCGCCCAGGATACGGATACCGCTCTCCTGAATGATTTCCTGAAAGGCCCCAACGCCCTTATCGTCTCACAGGACGATCCCGTCGCCCCGGCGAAAATCCTGGTGGATTTCGCAAAGGATCACGATAAACTCGAGATCAAAGGCGGAGCCCTCGGCGGAAAGCTGCTTTCTGTGGAAGACATCAAGGCCCTGTCCAAGATGCCGTCCAAGGAAGATCTGCTGGCCAAGCTGGTCTACACTCTCAATGCAGTACCGACCAATCTGGTCAATGTACTGTCTGGCGTACCGAGATCTTTTGTCAATGTGCTTAATGCTGTCAAAGATCAGAAAGACGCTGCTTAAACCAAATATTTTTTTAACAAAACCATATAGAACAACTTATCGTATAGTGTTAAGATAGGAGAAAAGTAAAATGGCTGATATTACAAAAGAAGATGTAATTGAGTTTATTGCCAACATGAGCGTGCTGGAGCTCTCTGAACTCGTTAGCGAACTGGAAGACAAATTCGGCGTATCTGCTGCTGCTCCCGTAGCCTTCGCAGCCGGTGCAATGCCTGCTGGTGGCGAAGCCGGTGGCGCTGCTGAAGAAAAGACCGAATTCGACGTCGTTCTGGAAGCTGCTGGCGACAAGAAAATCAACGTAATCAAGGAAGTTAGAGCCATTACCGGTCTCGGCCTCAAAGAAGCGAAAGCTCTGGTTGAAGAAGCACCCAAAGCCGTAAAAGAAGGTGTTTCCAAAGAAGAAG
>JAKSBM010000138.1 GCA_022361135.1 Desulfobacterales bacterium
CTCCTCAATGTCCCAGCACCAAAGGCCCACCTTACAGGCGGATAGGGCTTCGGTGATGTACATGTCCGACAGCAGGCCGGCGCTGGCCGCCGAAGTCTCTCGACCAAAGGGTTCGAACAGGGGTTGCATGGTTTTGGGCTTGAGGGTCTTCAATTGCAACTTGAGACTTTGATTTTCCAATTCCATGGGACTGACTTTTAATGTGTGGGGCATAGGGAGAAATATCCATGTACCGAAAAGGTTATACAAAAAAATCATACATAGCGATTAGATTAAAGAATTGTCAATATCAAATGGGCCATGGCCATC
This sequence comes from Desulfobacterales bacterium, assembly GCA_022361135.1. Next base: position 310 of record JAKSBM010000138.1, read on the forward strand.
CCACAATCAACGACCATGGGCCTCTTGAGCCCTAAATCCTCCATGGAGCAAATTGAAAGCCACGGGCAAGGGGATTTACCCCACCCTTGAAAATGTGTCCCCAATTACCGCACCGCCCAAAACGCAGCACAGCCCCCATGACCGACTCATCATTTGGACACTGGACACCCGGGGGCCTTTGAAAGGGGACAAGGACCGGCTTAAATAGTGGATCATGGCCCAATGACGGTGCACGGCGGCCGTTTTCCCGCCCTTTCGGTTCACAATTCCGGCATCGCCAAAGTGAAGATTTTTAATGGGTTGCCAGATGTGATATTAGATGGGCGGACGCTTAAAATTTCCCAGAAATTATTATCTGAAACATGAACCATGGATGAAAAAATCACCCGGAAAAAAGGGTTAAAAATATGAAAAAATTAACGGAAAAAAATTATAAGATTTCCAATTGGTCCGGTGGAACAACCACCCAATTGGCCATCTACCCCGAGGATGCAGATTATGCCAAGCGTGAGTTTGGATGGCGGATAAGTTCAGCCACGGTGGAATTGGAGCATTCGATTTTCACCAGCCTGCCGGATGTGAACAGAATACTTGCGCCATTGGAAGGTGAGTTGGCGCTTTCTTTTAACGGAGAAGAGCCCATTCGACTAAAGCCATTGGAACAGGTGGCCTTCAGCGGCTTCACCCCCACCGAAAGTTGGGGAAAGGTGGTGGATTTCAATGTGATGACATCGCCGGACCGGCAGGCCAAACTAGAGACCTTTGATGTGGAACAAACAAAGGATATTCATCTGGATGTTACGGACAAGCCGGATTTTATCTTTATCTATTGCTTCAAGGGGAAGGCGATATGCGGTGAAAACGAAATTTCATCAAATGAATCCCTTTACATGGAAAAAAGCGATTCCCCCCTTGCCATAAAGGCTTTTGCCCAAACCAAACTTTTGGTTGTACGGATTGGCCGTTAGGGGCAGGTTACCCGATTCAATTTCAGTGTGGCCATACCGATGGGAAACCAGGCCAAATTTTGTAAGAGAACGAAAGAAAAATGGAAACATTAAAAAACTATATGGCGGGTCATCAAATTGAATGGACCGGCCGCATTGATGATGCAAATGATGAGGACTCCATGCGCTGGCATCAGAAGATGCTTTCCCTGGATTTAAATTCCGAACCAACAAAGCCCGAACCCGGCTTTTGTTTTTTGGGTTTTTGCAGCGATGTGGGCGTAAAACGCAATTTGGGCAGGCCCGGAACGGCCAAGGGCCCGGCGTCCATCCGTGGAGAACTTGCCAATTTACCCTATGGATTTACAGCCCGGCCCAATTTATACGATGCTGGAAATATTTATCCCGAAGGGGATGATCTGGAAGCTGCGCAAATGCAATTGGCCAAGGCGGTGAAAAAGATAAAGCAGCTGGGTTTATTCCCCATTGTCCTGGGGGGTGGACATGAGGTTTCCCATGGACATTATCAAGGATTAAAAGACCATTTCGGCCGGCATTTGGGCATTATGAATATGGATGCCCATTTTGATTTACGCCCCTATAAAAACGGGAGCAGCTCCGGCACCATGTTCCGCCAGATTGCCGATGAATGTGTCCGGGATAATGCTGTGTTTGAATATTTTCCCATTGGGATACAGACCTATGCAAATACCCCTGCCCTATTCAAAACAGCCAAGGCTCTGAATTGCGATTATATCTTGGCAAAGGATATCAATGAGGCGGTATTGGCGGATATTTACGAACGGCTGGATGATTTTATCAACAGGCAAAGGCATATTTATCTGACCTTTGACACCGACGTGGTGTCTTCGGCCTATGCACCGGGGGTGAGTGCCCCCCAACCATTCGGACTCAATCCTGAAATCAGCCTGAAAATCGTGAAGCATATTTTGAAAAGCAACAAGGTGGCCGCCTTCGATTTTGTGGAAGTTTCGCCCCGTTTTGACGATGACCACCAGACGGCCAAGCTGGTGGCGGTGATGATTTATGCCATGATTAATACCTTGTCATAGGAAGGCTCCAGGCAATTCCCCCGTGGAAGCCCACGCCTTCTGCATTTTATCATTCAATAAAAACGCCCCGGGAAAACCCCGGGGCGCTTGGGAACATGGGAGGTTAGGAGGGATCCCCCCATGCAGGGCCTTTAACCGATTACCAATCCTTTCCCTTTTCGGCGTTTTCCGCCATGTAATTGATCATCTTGGTCATCATTTCCGTATGCTTCATGGGGTCCAGTTTTCCATCGGTGGACACCTTCTTCCACAGATCCTTTTTGCTCATGGCCGTGTGGCAGCCCATGCAGGCTCCGGCCCGGAGGAAACCATTGAGTTCTTCCTTGTTAAAGGCACGGCTCATGGGCCAATGGGTCCCGACGGTGGCCAGCTGTTTGCCCTCCCGGGTCACGATCTGGGACCAGTCAAAGGTGAGCTTCTTAATGGCCGGAATCTGGATGGAATACCGCTTGGGAATGACCTGACCGGTTTTGGCGTCGATGAGATCCTCCACCACATCCTCGGCCTGGCGGAGCATGAAGGTCCCCCCGCCAATGCCCAACCCGGCGGTCTTCATGTTCACATGGCAATTTTCACAGGTCCGGGCCTTACGCTGGGCCGTATGGGGCTGAACCGGGGCCATGTCGATGGCCAAGGGGATGTGCTCCTGCCCCAATTCCTTGGCTTCGCCGGGGTTGTCGGCAATGTGATTCTGGATCAGGGTCTGCCCCCGGGAACCGATGACAGTGTAGGAAATCTGGCAACCGGGCATGAGGGGCGACACCTTGCCTTCGCCGTTGATGCCCAGGACCGGATCTTCCCACCTCAGGTAGGAGCGTTTTTCGGAAATTTTACCCGGTGACTTGATGCCCTTGGCCCCCAGCTTGGATTCCGAGGTCTGGCCGTTGTCCATGCGGGCATTACCCGAAGCCACCCAGTCCGTGCCCATCTTGGCCGAGCCGTCCTTGTTTTTGGAATAATCCACCTTCACGTGGCAACCATAACACTGGGGCACCCAGGAGGCGTGGCAACCGTAGCACTCCATCTTTTGCATGTGGGCTTCCACCGCGGCCATGGCCACTTCTGCGGAAAAATCCTTCCAACTCTTGTCCATCTTCAACTGCTTGAGCACCGGCACCTTGAAATCGTTGCCCGTGGCGGAATGGACAATGACCTCGTTCCCCCGGCGGACCACATTGCCCAGGGGATTGCCCCGGGCCGACAGGATAAACCCGTCTTCGGGGGCATAGGCATAGCCGAATTGCTCATCGGTGAGCAGCCGTTTTTTGGCCGTGCCCCGGGGAGCATTTTTCGTCAGATCCCGACCATGGTCGTCCCCGTAGCCCAGGGGAAGTTCCCAGGCAAACTTCGTGGGGGTGCCGTGGCAGTCGGAACATTCGATCTCCACCTGGCCCATGGTGGTGCCGTGGATATTTCCATCCCCGTGGATGTCCACGGTGGTGTGGCAATCCTGGCAGAGCAGCCCGCCCTTGGGATTGCCCTCCCGGCTCTTGTCCATCTGGTGGTGGAGGTCGTCGGAAATAAAGAGATAATTTTTGGTGTGGAGCTTGGGCTGGGTATTGCCCTTTTCATCAAAGGGGGAGCCATAGGGAAATTCCATGAGGCCCTGGTAGCTGACCCCGATGCGCTTGCCCCGGTTGTGGCAGGAGTTGCAGCTCTCCACGGGGATGCCCCCGGTCTTCCGGTTCCCCACAATGCGATGCTTGAGGATATGGCCGGGCTCGTCCTTTTTAATGGACTTGTCATTGCCCTCGTAATACCCGTCGTTGGAATAGAGGATGTGGCAGGCGGAACAGCCCATGCCCCGGTAATCCCC
>JAKSBM010000604.1 GCA_022361135.1 Desulfobacterales bacterium
ATCAATGCCCGCATATTTGCCGGCGTCGGGGTTCTCCCCCACCACCCGGGCTTCGTAGCCGAACCGGGTCTTGTACACGGTGATGCAGAGGATCACGGCACAGACCACGGCCAGGATCAGGGTGACATAGTGGATGCGGGACCCCTCGATGACGCCCAAAATGGCATTGTCCGGCAGATTGTTGGTGCCGGGAAAGCCGAACCGGGCCTTGCCCTTCCAGGGGCCCACGATGAGCATGGTTAAAAATTCCGCACAGATGTAATTGAGCATCAGGGTGGAGATGACTTCATTGATGGCGTATTTGATCTTTAAAATGGCCGGGATAATCCCCCACAGGGCCCCGCCCACAAATCCAGCCATGAACATGAGGGGAACAATGAGGTAGGCGGGCAGGCTGTCGCCCAGGGCCAGTCCCACCCAGGTGGAAAAGATGGCGCCCATGAGGAGCTGTCCTTCGGCCCCGATGTTCCAGAATTTGGCCCTGAAGGCCAGGGTCAGACCCGCTCCGATGAGGATCAGCGGAATGGCTTTGGTGAGGGTTTCCTTCATGCCGTAGGCCGAACCAAAGGAGCCGTTGAAAATTTCAACAATGGCGTAGATGGGATTGACCCCGGCCACGAGGAAGACAATGCTGATGACCACAAGGCCGGCCAGCAAAGAGAAAATATTGGTCATCAGGGAACGCATCCCCGTGATGTCGTATCGGTCGGTGGTGGTAATCTTAAGCATGGCTGCCAGCCTCTTCCTTCCCCGGTTGTGTCTCAATGCGTTTGGACCCGGCCATCATGAGACCGATGTCGTCCAGTTTCGCTTCCTTGGTATTTAGAACCCCCATGAACTCGCCGTCGAAAATCACGGCCACCCGGTCGCAGAGCTCAAAGATTTCTTCCAGATCTTCGGAAAAAAGGAGAACCGAAGTGCCCTGTTTTCTCAGGGTGAGCAAATGTTCCCGCATGAATTCCGTGGCCCCCACATCCAGTCCGTAGGTGGGGTGGGAGGCCACCAAAAGCTGGGGCGTCTCGCTGATTTCCCGGCCCAGGATGAGTTTCTGGATATTGCCCCCGGAGAGGTTGCGGATCTGGTTGTTGATGGAATGGGTGGAGACCTTGAAACTGTCCACCAACCCCTTGGTGTGTTCCTTGACCTGGCTGTACTTCAGGAAATAACGCCGGGAGAATTTCTTTAAATGGTGCTGCTTGAGGATGGCATTGTCATAGAGATAGAGCCCCGGGGCAATGCCGAATCGGATGCGTTCCTCGGGTACGTGGGAGACCCCGTGGTCATAAATTTCCCGGGGGCTTTTATTGGTGATTTCCGTGCCGTTGATCTGGATGCGGCCGGAATCGATTTTACGGATACCGGTGATGGCTTCGGCCAGCTCCCGCTGTCCATTGCCCGCCACCCCGGCAATGCCGAAGATTTCGTTTTCATGGAGATCAAAGGAAACCCCTTTGACCGCAGGCAT
>JAKSBM010001065.1 GCA_022361135.1 Desulfobacterales bacterium
CTGGTCCTGCCAGAACTGATACCATTTTTCTTCAATACCCGATGGCTCATACCCTTTATCCAGAGAATCCGAACCCATAATTTAACTCCTAAAACCCGTATTAATGAAAAAGGGACTCACATGATGAATCCCTGTAACCTGTTTTAATATGTCTGACCTGTTCAGTGCTTTCCGATTTGATCCAGGTCCCGTTGCAGGTTTTCCCTGATTTCAGTTATTTCCTTTGAAATTACCTTTTCCATGATTTCCAAGAGCGCGGTTTCGATCTGATCTGAGAAACGCTTTTCAATGTAACGTTCCAACGCGGCCATGACCTGCTCTTCACTAATATCCAGTCCATTGAGATCCGAAGGGGCTGCCTGGGACTGGCGGGTTTCAACCTGCTCCGGCACCACTTCGGTCAACTCGAGGATGTCGGCTTCTCCGGAATCTGAAATCTCCAGATCCGTCTCCATCAACTCGGTCAATTCAATCACTGCATCATTGTGTTTCATGCTATCGGCCATAGTGCCTCACTTTTTCGAAACCATGTTCTCTTTTACTTTCTTGGACACGAAAATTTATCAAAGTGTTCCAAAAGTGTCAATACTCTTAAAGATCGGCCCTATTCCAAGCCCGACAACCGACCGGGGATTAAATTTTTCAAGACTGAATGCTAATTCAGTCCAGGGGCCGGAACCCATGGATAAACAATGGGATCGGCGCCATCCGTGTTTGGACACCGACCGGGAAAACCGCCATGGATCATCCGGGGCAAAACCTTGGATTCCCAGATTTCCAGCCATTGTATTTTACCCCGGACTACCGTATTTTGAAAGAAATGATCACCTTCAACAGGGAATGCCCATGTTCAAAGACCCACTTCATTACACCCGGCAATGGATTGACCAGGATGACATCCAGGCCGTGGCCGACAGTTTAGCTTCCCCCTTTATCACCACGGGCCCGGCCGTAACCCGACTGGAGGAAGAACTCCAGCTCCTCACCGGCGCCCCCCATGCCGTGGTTTGCAGCAATGGAACAGCCGCACTCCACCTGGCCTGCATGGCCGCCGGAATCCAGCCCGGAGAGATCGGCATCACCTCCCCCATCTCCTTCCTGGCCTCGGCCAATTGCGTGGAATATTGCGGCGGGAAAGCTGATTTTCTGGATATCGATCCCCAAACCCTCTGCCTGGATCCCCGGGCCCTGGCCGAGTATTGCGAACACAAGGCCCCTCCCCGGGTGGTCATTCCCGTGGATTTTGCCGGCACGCCTGCGGACCTGCCCGCATTCAGAAAACTGGCCGACAAATATGGATTCATCCTCATTGAAGATGCCGCCCACGCCCTGGGCTCCACCTATTCCCACCAAGGAAAAGAATATGCCTGCGGCGCCTGCGCCCACACCGACATGGCCGTTTTTTCATTCCATCCGGCCAAAACCGCCACGGCCGGAGAAGGCGGGGCCGTCCTCACCCGGGATGCCGAGTTGGCCAAACGGCTGAGGCAATTGAGAAGCCACGGCATGATCCCGGCTTCGGAACTGGGGGACGACATTGACGGCCCCTGGGCCTATGCCATGGAATCACCGGGGTATAATTACCGGATTACGGATTTCCAATGCGCCCTCCTCTCCTCCCAGCTGAAAAAACTGGACCGGTTTAAAAAACGGAGGCAGGAGATTGTCTCCCTTTACCAAAACCGTTTCCAGGACCATCCCCATTTAATACCGCCCCCGGATGATCTCCGGCAAGGGGTCTGCCCCCACCTTTACCCCCTCCAGTTCAAAGGAGGTAAAGGGGTCCGGAAATCCGTCTACCTGGGGCTCCGTGAAGACAATATATATTGTCAGGTCCATTATATCCCCATCCATTTCCAACCCTATTACCGGGACAAATACGGCTATGCCAAGGGCAAATGCCCCCATGGGGAAAGATACTACGACCGGGCATTGAGCCTCCCCCTCTTCCCCGCCCTCACCGATGCGGAAGTTGAATTTATCATCCAGCGCCTTGTGGCAAAATTATAGGAAAGCACCATGGATCAGAAGTTTCTCATCACCACCCCCGAAAACAACCATGTTCTCATCACGGGCCAGGACGCCAAACATATATCAAGGATACTCCGGGCCGCCCCCGGGGACACCCTCACCCTCACCGATGGGGAAGGAATGGATTTCAAGGGGCAAATCACCACCCTCCACAAGGACCGCATTGAAGTGGAGATCACAGACCAATTTGCCTCCACCACGGAATCCCCCCTCCACCTCACCCTGTGCAACGGCCTGCTCAAGCACCAGAAAATGGATACCCTGCTCAAGGAATTGACCCAATTGGGCGTGACCCGGTGGATCCCCTTCCAATGCCGGTATGCCATTCCCAACCCCGATGCAAAGCGGATGAAAAAGCGCATGGACCGCTGGCAGACCATTGTCAAAGAATCCCTGAAGCAATGCAGGCGAAGCCGCCTCATGGGGGTCACCCCGCCCCTCACCTTTGAGGAACTCATGGCACACAGCGCAGACTATGATCACAAAATCGCCTTTTGGGAACAGGCCCGGCGTCCCCTGTCCCAACTCACCCCCGCCCCGGGTAAAAATGAAAGGGCCATTGTCCTCATCGGACCCGAAGGGGGTTTTTCTCCCGAGGAAATGGCAAAGGCCGAAGACGCCGGTTTTAAGACCTATTCCCTAGGCCCCCGCATCCTTAGGGCGGAAACCGCCACCCTGGCGGCCACAGCCCTGGTGCAGCATTTCCTGGGGGACATCTGACCCCCTGGACCAATGGGGCAAAATTACTCTTTTTATTTTTTTGCTTGACACCCCAGACCAAAAAACATATAAACCCCCTGTTGCTTGAGCCCAGGTAGCTCAGTCGGTAGAGCAGGGGACTGAAAATCCCCGTGTCAGCAGTTCAATTCTGTTCCTGGGCACCACCTTTTTTTGAAGGACA
>JAKSBM010000454.1 GCA_022361135.1 Desulfobacterales bacterium
ATGGCTTCGGCAAAGGGACGGTTCCGATACCCATAGAGGGTGGTTTCAAACCCATTGGGATATCCGGCATCGGCCAGAAGCTGCTTGGCCAGGGCGGGGTTGTATTCATACTGCTTCAGTTCCTGCTCACAGCCAAACTGGGAGGGGAAACAGGCGGAATAGACAGCCCGGGACTGGCCGCCCACCAGATTCTTGGCAATGGCATTCCGGTTGATGGCATGGTTCACGGCCTGGCGAACCCGGACATCGGCAAAGGGATTTTCCATGCCGTGTTCCTTGCCGGAACGGTTGGCGGCATCAAACTGAATATAACCGATGCGCATGGTTTCCGCCGGGGTCACGGTGAGGCTGGGAACCCGGGCCAGCTTGGCGGCCTGGTCCGGGGGAACCAGGTATATCCAATCCAGGGCACCGGTCATGAGCTCGGCCATCTGGGTATTGATTTCGGGCAGGGTTCTCCAGACAATTTTACCAATGCTGGGCTGTCCCTTGGGGCTGTCCTTGAAATAGTCCTCATTTTTAACCATGACAATTTTTTTGCCCGGAACCACTTCCTGGATTTTGTAGGGACCGGTACCGATGGGATGGACACCAAAACCGTCCACGCCCACCTTGGCATAATACGCCTTGGGATAGATGGGATTGGCCCCGGACAGGAATTCAATGGCCGCAGGGAAGGGCTTTTTCAACTTGATGACCACGGAAAAATCCCCGGTCTTGACCACGGTGTCAATCCAGGAGGCATAGCGCTGGGCCTTGACCTTATTGGCCGGATCCGCAGCGAAATTCAATGTGGCCACCACATCGTCGGCCGTAAGATCAGCACCATTGTGAAACTTCACCCCCTGGCGGATTTCCAGGGCCAACTCCGTGGTGGAATTCCATTTAAAGGACTTGGCCAGCAACCCCTTGTATTCGTAGGTCACCGGATCCCGGTAGATGAGGTTGTCAAAGATGTGACGGGAAACCACCATGCCTTCCCGGGCCGTATTAAAATACCGGTCCAGGCTTTCCAACTCTTTACTGAAGGCAATGTTCAGGGTGTCGTCTTTCTTCCCGGCAACGGCCGGCACAGCCAGGGCTGCGGTCAGCATCAGGGCCGACAATACAAGGGCGAAAAAACGGGTTCTTGTCTTCATGGGCTCCTCCAAAGGTGAAAATATTAATACAGCATCTACACAACTATTCTTCTGCCCCTGTCCCGGGGCAGTTCAATTCAGGCATAAAAATCCGTTATCGCTTGGAACAAAACCGCCACCCCGGTTTCCAGGGCCTGGGGATGGACGGCAAAATAGGGGGAATGGAGGGGATGGGTGATTCCCTCCGACGCCCGGGCGCAGCCCATGCGCATCATGGCGGCCGGGCATTTCTGGGCATAGAAATAAAAATCGTCCGATCCCATGATAAAGGGAAGAACATGGACCTTGTCACGGCCCAGCACTTTTTCAGCAGACCGTTTCAAACCGGCGCAGGCAGCTTCATCATTGATGCCCATGGGCGCACCGGAACGGATGGAAAGCTCGGCTTTCACATCGAATTGTACCCCCAGCCCCTCTGCCAGGCGGTGCATTTCCCGGAAAATGGTCTCCCTCACCCCTTCATCGTGGGTGCGGATACTGCCCTGGATCACGGCGGTTTCCGGAATGACATTCCCGGCATCCCCGGCATGGAACCGGCCCACGGAAATGACGGCGGAATGGACCGGGGGCACATGGCGGGGGATGATGCCGTCCACCTGTCCCACAAAGGCCGCCCCCACGGTGATGGGGTTGATCCCCATGTGGGGCCGGGCTCCATGGGAGCCCTTGCCCGTAATCTTTAATTCAAAGGGATCGGAGGCGGCATGGCCCACCCGGGTGAAAACACCCACCTCCCCGGCCTCAAAATTGGGATCCATGTGGCCGGCCAAGAGGCGGTCCACCCGGGGATTTTCCAAAACCCCCCGTTCAATCATCTCCTTGGCCCCACCCAGTCGCTCCTCGCAGGGCTGGAAGATGAACTTGATCCCCCCGGCCATGTCGTCCAGCAGGCCGGATTCCACCACCCGCCGGGCCAGGCCCAGGGCAATGGCGGTATTGGCATCGTGGCCGCAGGCATGCATGACACCGGAATTCAGACTCCGGTATTCCACCGGAGCCAATTCTTCCAGGGGAAGGGCATCGATGTCCGCCCGGAAGGCCAGAACCCTGCCCTCTTCCCTGCCGGCGAAATAGGCGGTGCAGCCGGTAAAATCTTCAAATGTGGTCACCTGCGCCCCCAGGGACTCCAGCTCCCGGACAATGGCGGCCGTGGTTTGCTTTTCATGTCCGGAAAGCTCGGGGCGACGATGAAAATTTTCATAAAGTTCGTGGATCCGATTGATGATATTCTGTTCCATATTTTCCACTATTGCTTAATTATAAAATCAGGCGGGCACCGGCCCCACGGCAGCGATCTCCGATAAAATGACCTTTGCAATTTCACGGCATCGCTCATCCCCCATGCGGGCTGTGATCCCGGCCACGGAGATGGCAGCCACCACCTTGCCCTCCACATTGAAAATGGGCGCCCCCACCCCGACGGAATCCGGGGTGACCTTATGGACGGAATGGGAATAATTCCGCCGCCGGGTCCGTTCAATCCAGGACCGCACCTCTTCCAATTCAATGTTGTAATATTTTTTATACCGGGGGGCGTTGACCTCCAGGATTTTTTCCCGGACGTCTTCCGGCAAAAAGGAAAGCAGGACCTGACCGCCGGCTCCCACCCCGATAACACGGCGCTCCCCCACCTCAAACCCCAGGACCTGGACACGGCTTCCCCCCAGAACCCGCTCGATGCAAACCCCGTCATATCCCGAACGGATCAACAGATAGGAGGCATCCCCGGTTTGTTCGCTGATGCGCTTCAGGGTGGTGTAATACCGATCCCGGATGGAGAATTGCTGGGTGGCCGCCCCCAAAGAATAAAGGGCTGTGCCCAAATGATAGAGTTTGGTCTCCACGTCAAAGGCCAGAAACTCCTCTTCCAACAACACATTTAAAATCCGATGGACCGTGGGGGGAGGTAAATCCACATCCCGGGCCACCTGGGCCAGACGGGCCCCCTGGGCATTGAGACGGGATACGGCTTTGATGATGGCAATGGTTCGGCGGATACTCTGGGCCCCGCCCTGGGGCTTGGCAACCTGCCGACGGCCTCGCATTTCCATAATTTTTCCTTTTTTATGTCCGGCCCTGCACGTAAAGACGATTTTTCGTTCCATATTGTGGAATAATCAATTCCATAATACAGAATATCCCATGACCTATCGGGAACTTAAGGGGGTGTCAAGCGCTTTTTTAATCAGAAATATGATTAGGTGGCTAATTTTTCTTTATGCTTCAGATATTTAGATTTTTTTAAAAGTTTTTTCAAAAAAACTGTTGACAGGAAACGCAAAACTCTCTATTTTTGCTCTCGTTTTTGGGGGTCACACAAAAAACACTTCACATTTTTTGCTCCACCGATATAATGGTGGTTGTGATCTTTAAAAAATCCAAGGTTGACTGGGGGTGTAGTTCAGTTGGTTAGAACGCTAGCCTGTCACGCTAGAGGCCGCGAGTTCGAGTCTCGTCACTCCCGCCACAACCTGGATGCAAAGTATGCGTCCCCATCGTCTAGCCCGGTCCAGGACACCGGCCTTTCACGCCGGCGACAGGGGTTCGAATCCCCTTGGGGACGCCACTACTTTGAAAAAAGCCCGCACATCGGAAGATGGAGCGGGCTTTTTCATTTTCTGCCCCCTTAACCCCAGTTCCAAATCCATGCATTTCCAATCAGACCATGCCAAATCCTTATTAATTAACGATGAAATAACGGCCCGGCTCAAAGCATTTCCGCATGCCCCATCACCCGGATTGTTTTCCCGGCTGCCCGAGTCCCCTCTTCCATTATTTTGCCGTGAATCCTGTAAGATTCACCTCCAACTCCGATGCCCGATAAAAAAGCCCGCACATCATCCGATGGCAGGCTTTTCTCCCATGATTTATCCATACCCCTTGGGGAACCTGGAAACGACCAGACGCCCCAACAGATACAGCGCCTTTATGGCAGCGCTCCCTTAACGGACCCCGGCAATGGCTTTGTCATATGCATCCATGAAGGCATCCACGGCTTCAGGGGGCGTGGCCCAGGAGGCAACCAAGCGGATGGTGGAAGTCTCTTTGGTTTCCGGGGACCAGACATAGAAACCAAACTCCTTTTCCAATTCCCGGATCACCCGGTTCTCCAGGATGGGGAAAATCTGGTTTGTGGGGGAGTCAATTTTAAAGGTACAGCCTTTTTGGGCAAGGGCCGCAGCCAAACGCTGGGCCTGGACATTGCCATGGCGGGCCAGGTCAAAATAAAGCTGATCCTGGAACAGGGTCTCAAATTGAATCCCGAGGACCCGCCCTTTGGCCAGAAGGCCGCCCCGCTGTTTGATGAGGTATCGGAATTCATCCTTCACATCACACCGGTTAATGACCAGGGCTTCCCCCAGCAGGGCCCCAACCTTGGTGGCACCAATGAAAAAGGCATCGGTCAATTGGTACATATCAGCCAGGGTGAGGTCGGCTCCCTGGCAGGTCAAAGCCGCCCCCAGGCGTGCCCCATCCGCATAGAGAAAAAGCCGGTTGTCCCGGCAAAATTCAGACAGGGCCTTGAGTTCATCCCGGGAATAGACCGTGCCCAACTCCGTGGGCATGGAAATATATACCATGGCCGGTTTGACCATGTGCTCAAAATGGTGTTCTTCCAAGCAGGGCGCTATGATTTCCGGGGTGAGTTTTCCGTCGGGTGTTTCCAGGGCCAGTACCTTGTGGCCCGTTGCCTCCACCGCGCCGGTTTCGTGGGTGGCGATGTGACCGGTTGCCGGGGCAATACAGGCCTGGTGGGGCCGAAGAAAGGCGGAAATGGCAATGAGGTTGGTCTGGGTGCCCCCGGAGATGAAATGGATATCGGCATTGGGCCCATCCATGAGTCGTCGCAACCGATTCTGGGCATTGAGGCTGTGGGAATCCAGCCCGTATCCCTCTTCCTGGGTCAGATTATTCCGGGAGAGGGCATGGATGATTTCGGGGTGGGCACCTTCACTGTAGTCGTTTTTAAAGCTGAACATATTCCGTCCTTATTTCCGTGGTTCCTTTGGGATTGAATATCACAGTTTAGGGATTCAGGCCTGGCTGTCAAGGGCCAAGCCTGAATCGGAATGGTAAGGACGAAAAAGGGTGGATCAGGGCATAAGCTTTTGAACGAAATCCCGGCCAAAGGCCCGGCATTGTTTTCGTCCGTCGGCATCGGGGTTCCAAAGCAGACGTAGGCCGTCGGGTTCCACAATGTCAAAGCCGGCGGCGGTGAGTTCCTTGATGATGATTTTATTGGATTCCCCGCTCCAGCCGTAGCAGCCAAAGGCAGCGGCTTTTTTCCTTTTAAACTTCAGCCCCTTGATCTCCTCCAGGATGCCGGCCACGGAAACCAGAATCCCCCGGTTGATGGTGGGAGACCCCACCAGGACCCCCTTGGATCTGAAAACTTCGGTGATCACATCATTCTTGTCGGACTTGGCCAGGTTGAACAGCTTGACCCGGGTGTGGGGATCGGCTTCCCGGATGCCTTCTGCAATTCGCTCGGCCATGACCCGGGTACCATTCCACATGGTGTCGTAAATCAGGGTAATCTGGTCCTCCTGGTAATCATCGGCCCATTCCATGTATTGCTCCACAATCTGGGCGGGATTGTCTCTCCAGACAATGCCGTGGCTGGTACAAATCATGTCCAGGGGCAGGTTCAGGGAAAGGAATTCCTTGATCTTCTTGATAACCAGGGGGCTGAAGGGGGTGAGGATATTGGCATAATACTTGATGCATTCCCGGAACAATTCATCCGGATCCACCAAATCGTTGAACATATGCTCCGAAGCATAGTGCTGACCAAAGGCATCATTGGAAAAAAGCACATTGTCACCGGTGAGATAGGACATCATGGAATCTGGCCAATGGAGCATGGGGGCCTCCACAAAGACCAATTCCTTCTTTCCCAGGCTCAGGGTATCACCGGTTTTCACCACCTGGAAATTCCAATCCTTGTGATAGTGACCCTTCAAGGATTTCACCCCGTTCTTGGTGCAATAGATGGGCGTATCCGGAATGTGGGACATGAGCTCCGGCAGACCGCCGCTGTGGTCACATTCGCCATGGCTGGCAATGATATAATCGATTTTATTCAAATCGATCATTTCGGAGAGGTTGCGAACAAATTCCTTTCCAAAGGGGAGCCAGACCGTATCGATCAAGGCCACCTTTTCCTCCTGGATCAAATAGGAATTATAGCTGGACCCGCTGTGGGTGGAATACTCGTCTCCGTGGAATTTGCGCAGTTCCCAGTCAATCTTTCCCACCCAATGAATATTGTTTTTCACCCGAAAGGCCATGGCGTTCCTCCAAAATATTTAGCATTGTCATTGAATTTGTCCCGGGAAAAACAAGGGAGCAATCCGTCAGGGAAATAAAATGAAAAATCAATGGAATAGGAAGAAATACGGCGGGGACATGGCTACAACTCTACCACGGATAAATGGGGACAACAACCAAAGGGAATTTCCAAAACCATTGACAATGGTAAGACAGGGCAGTAGGCTTGCCCCATTGTATTCTCAGGGCGGGGTGAAATTCCCCACCGGCGGTAACCCCATCACGGGGAAGCCCGCGAGCGCTCCGACACGGGTCGGAGGTCAGCAGACCTGGTGGGACTCCAGGGCCGACGGTTAAAGTCCGGATGGAAGAGGATACGCTGCAATCATATCCAGCCGCCATGCGCACTTCTGCGCAGCGAGCCCATATGCGTGGCGTCATTGCTATTCCCAGCCCTGATTCATGTTGATTTTATTATTCATCCAAGGAGCAAACCATGAATCAGACCCAGTTAACCCAAATGTTTGGAACCCCGGAAGAACGCGTGAAAAATGCCATCCTCTCCCTGCAAAAAGGAGGCGGCGTACTGGTCACGGACAATGAAGACCGGGAAAATGAAGGCGACCTCATCTTTTCCGCCGACCACCTGACTGCAGAGCAGATGGCCATGATGATCCGGGAATGCTCGGGCATCGTCTGCCTCTGCCTCACCCGGGAAAAGATAGAAGCCCTGGCCCTGCCCATGATGGTGGAAGCCAAGGACAATAAAACCCAATTCCAGACGGCATTCACCCTTTCCATTGAAGCCAGCCGTGGCGTGACCACGGGCGTCTCCGCCGCAGACAGGGTGACCACGGTCAAGGCGGCAGCAGCTGAAAACGCCGTTGCCGGGGATATCCAGAGCCCGGGCCATGTTTTTCCCCTCCGGGCCCAATCCGGGGGCGTATTGGAACGGGAGGGCCACACCGAAGCCACCGTGGACCTCATGGCCATGGCCGGCCTTAACCCGGCCGGGGTCCTCTGCGAACTCACCAACCCCGACGGCACCATGGCCCGGATGCCCGAGGTCATTGAATTTGGCCGCAAACACGACATTCCTGTGGTTACCATTGCCGACCTGGTGGCCCACAGATTGAGCCAGACCCGGAAATCCGCTTAAATCCAGGCTGGACACCATCGGATTCACCGGACCGATTAAGCAGGGTGCCCAATGGGTATGGGCACCCTGCCCGGGCATTGGCCCGGCCAATCCATCCCCCCTCCCGGATGAAGCCACAGGCAACCCCCTCCCCCCTTGGGCCCAATGCCCGGATTAAGGGACAGCCACACCTGGCCATCCGATTCACCCCACGGAAATCACGGATTG
>JAKSBM010000110.1 GCA_022361135.1 Desulfobacterales bacterium
ATGAGGGCAATCTGGGATCTCAGGTGGTCGGGATCCATCTTTTTCACATCCTTACCATCCAGGCAGACCCTTCCCGCCCCGGCATCGTAGAGCCTGGGGATGAGCTGGACCAGGCTGGTCTTGCCGCTGCCCGGGGGACCGGAAATTCCGGCCCGGGTGCCCGGGGCCACGGTGAGGGAGACCTGATTGAGGACCGATGCCGCCCCATAGCCGAAATCCACCTGGTCAAAGCAGATGTCTCCCCGGGGGTCGTTCCAAGGGGTACCTCCGTCCTCGGGGGCCCGGATGCCGGGTTGGGCCTGGAGCAGGGAGGAGATCCGTTTCAGGGAGGCCATGCCCCGCTGGAAGAGATTGGTCATCCAGCCAATGGCGATGATGGGCCAGGCCAGGATGTTCAGATACTGGAGAAAGGCCACCAGCTCCCCGGGGCTGATCTGGTCGGCCATGGCCAGGTAGCCGCCGTGGAAAATGATGATCAGTGAGGAGAGGTTGAAGAAAAAGCCCAGCAGGGGCTTCATCAAGGCCGTGACCACGGCCCGTTTCAAATTTTTTTTAAAATAGTCCCGGGAGCCGTCGGAGACCCGCTGGGCGGCAAAGGGCTCAAAGTTAAAGACCTTGATCACCCGGATGCCGAAGAAGCTCTCCCGCACCATCTCCGTGAGGAGGCTGAAGGATTCCTGGGCCGTTTTATGAAAGTCGTGCATCTTCTGGCCCAGCTTTCGGGTGAAATAGACCAGAAGGGGCATGGGAATCATGGCCATGAGGGTGAGCTTGGGATGGGTGTAGATCATGATGCCCAGGGTGGCCGTGCCCAGGAGCAGGGTGTCCACCATGACGATGAGGCCGAATCCAAAGGCCATGCGCACATGGTTGATGTCGCTGGTGGCATGGGCCATGACATCCCCGGTTTTCACGGTGTCGTAGAAGGCCGGATCCAGGTCCAGGGCATGGCGGAAGAGATCGTCCCTCAGCCCCATTTCCACCTCCCGTGCCGATCCCATGAGCCAGATCCGCCAGCAATACCGCAAAAGGGACATGGCAAGGCCCAGCCCCAGGATGATCAGGCATTGGTTGAGGATAACGCTGCGATCCCCAAGGCCCGCGGCCAATGCATCCACCGCATTTTTAATGATCTGGGGGGTGATGAGCTGGAGGCCGTCCACCACAATCATGGCGATCATCCCGGCCAAAATCTTTGCGAAGTTTCTTTTCAGGTAGGGGAGAATGAGTCTTTTCATAACGATTTGAGCATAAGTCATATATGGGGCTTATTCAAGGCATTCCCCCATTTTTGTCCCTGCCTCCAGGGGGAAGATCGGCCATGGCAGGGCCATGGGAAGATGGAGGGGATTTTATCGGGCATTGGGCCCGTAATCATTCCCGGTTCCCATTTCCATGGGATATCCGGGCTTGATCAATGGGAGGAGGCTGGGTAGAGTGGGGCTGGAAAAAGATTTAACCCATGGATTGAAAGGAAGACCCATGTCCCTATTTTTGGCCCAGCACGGTCTGGCCCTGCCCAAGGACCAAGACCCTGAAAAGGGGCTTTCCCCCCAAGGCCGCGCCGATACCCTGCGCATCGCCGAAGTGGCGGCCGTCTATAACGTCCCCGTGGCCCGCATTGTCCATTCGGGAAAGGTCCGGGCCGCCCAGACCGCCGCCATTTTTGAAGACCACCTTAAACCGCCCCGGCCCACGGGAACCATTCCCGGCATCTCCCCCTTGGATGATGCCCCGGCCTTTGGGAACCGGGTGGACCCCAGGGCCAATCTCCTGGTGGTGGGCCACCTTCCCTTCATGGAGCGGCTGGTTTCCCACCTCACCTGCGGGGATCCGGACAAACGGGTCTATAAATTCCAGAATTCCGGCCTGGTCTGCCTGGAAGAGGACCAGGGGGACTGGTACATCAAATGGACCTTGAATCCCCGGGTGGATTGATTTCCGGGATGCCCTGGAGACGGATAATGGTTCCCGGCCCCCTTAACGCCCATCTCCCTTCCCCCGTCATCGCCCGATTTCCCGGGTATGATCGGCACATTAAAAATAATGTTCCCAATTGAATGGGGCCAAACTTCATAGGTGCGATGGTTCCGATGAATCGCAAACTTTGTCCATGGTTCAGGAACATATTTTTGGGAACCGCTATAAATTGTAGACCAGCTCCAGGGAAATCCGGTCCTCTCCATGGTAGGGACCCAGGACCGTGGTGGTTCCCCCGCCCTGGATGAGGAAGACTCGGCCCTTGAGGGTGAGGCCGTCGGAAAATTCATAATCGGCCTTGAACCCATGGCAAATATCCTGGTCCCTGAAGTGGTAATACAATTGATATTCCAGGTCCAGGGTGTCATGGAGAATGGATTTTGACAGGGTGGCAAAGAGGGCGGTTCTATCCTTCTGGTCCGGGGAGAGCCCGGCCGTGTCCGAAAAAATACGGCGATGGGAGATTTCCAGGCCGAAGCCGGTCTGGCGGTTGGAGGTGTATTCCACCCCCAGGGCCCCATCCCCCAGATCTGCCCTGCGCATGTGGAAGGTGGGGAGTCCCAATCCCATGTCCAGTGCCTGGAGGGGATACCCGGCCTTGAATGCCGTTTCGGCCTTGACCAGGAAATTCCCCTTCACCCAGTCCACGGCCCCGCCCACCATGGCGAATCCGGGGTAGCGGGCCTGGATCGATGTGCTGCCCTGGTATACCGGGCTGTTGGCCCGGAACCAGCCCGCCATGATCACCGGTTCCATATTTCCTTGGGAAAGGCGGAGGCGGAGGCCGGCTTCCCCCTGGCCCAGGTCCGGGGCTTGGTCCTGGACCGGGGGATCCCCGGGCAGGGGGCGGGCGTATCGGCTGTCCATGTCCGGGAGGCGATCGGTGCCGGCCAGGGGAGAGGCAAAGGCCTGGAGGCTGCCCCAGTCCCGGAACCATTCCCCCACCAGGGCCCATTGCCCTTGCCGCATCTCTTCCACTTCCTTGAAAATCAGATCTTCCCGATCCCGGGGGGAGGCAATGTCGGTGACGGCCGTGCTGTCGGCCTTGCCCCAGACCAAGATGGGATAGCCGACCTTGAGGGTGACATTTCCCAGATCCCATTGGGCATAGGCTTCCTTGGGGCGCCACACTGCTTTGATGTTCTGGTCTTCGCTGCGGTGGTCGGGCCGGGGCAGGAGCAACACCCGCCCCTGTCCAAAGAGGTAGAGGCCCTCCCGGATCAGGATTTCCCCCCGGCCCTGGAGCCAGATATGGGCGTCCACCCAATCGGCGTCCTTTTCCGTGGCCAGGCTGGCCCGGCTCCCCAGGGTCCAGCGCCAGTCCCCCCCATGGGTGGGAGGGGGGGAGGTCGGTTGGGATGGGGGCAGATGAAGCTGGATCGTTCCGGGATCCTCGGTGTCAAAGCCGGCCCAGGCTGGATTCCCCGGAAGGATTCCCGGCCAGATCCAAAGGGGGCCAATCCATAGGGCCCAAACCATGGCCCCGCCCAGGATGGCATGGATGGGGCGCCGGAGGGGATGATTTTGGTATCTCATGGCGTGGTTCCGTTCTGTGTTGGGGAGCCGGACAGGGCCCGGAACCGGGTTTCCCTGAAGGCGGCGTCGGTGAGGCTTCTCCGGGAGAGCAACGCATCGGGCAGGGGGCGGTTCAGGGTGATGGCCTGGTAGGTGAAAACGGACCGGCGTTGTTCAATGGGATTGTGAACAATTTGGGTAAAGGGAACCCATATGCCCTCCACCCTTCGGATGTCCAGGGCATAGATCCGTTTGCATTTTTCCCCCCGCCGGTTGAAAAGCAGGCTTTTCAATATCATGTTTTTTCCGGGGTCGATCCAGTGGAGGGCCTTGGAATAATTGCTTCGCCGGGCCTTGTCCGGGGTGGGCAGGGCCTGGATCACCGTGCAGTTCACCCCCTGGAATTTTTCATGGCCCAGGATCTTATAGGTGAATTCCTCCACCAGTTTTTGTTCCAGATCTTCATAGTTGAATTCCGAGCCGAAAAAACTTCCGGTTTTGGGTTCGTTCTCATTTCCCGAAACAATGCGTTTGACCTTGCCCAGGGCCGTGAGGAAGAGCCATTGATCGGTCTCCTTTCCCAGGGCTTCATAGTCGTATTGGAGAAAGGAGATGCCCCGCTCCCCGGCGGGTTCCCGGATCAGGGTGAGGGTTTTCTTGTCCTTTTCCCGGGGACCGTAGTCCTTGCGCACCATTTCCAATTCCTTGACCCGGGCCGGGCCGGCACAGATGAGTTTGCCGCCCTTAATCCGGGTCCGGCAGGTGGAAAGACTTATTTTTCCCCATTCCGTGGTGCCGTCGTTGCGGTCCAGGACCGCTGCCATTAATTCCCGTCCCTGGGGATCGGCCCGGAGGGGCTGGGGGGAGAAAAGGAAAATGGTGGAGACAAGTATCATGAAGATGGCGGTGTGCAAACGGGGGTTATCCATGGGTTACCTCGCGGTTAAAGGTCAGGTTGAGTGCCCGGCAGAGGGCGGGCAGGAAAAAAAGATCGGCCAAAAGGGCGGCAAAGATGGCCAGGGCGGAAAAGATGCCGAAATTGGAGATGCCCTGGTGGAAGGAGAGGATGAATACCAGGAAGCCCAGCCCCAGGATCAGGGAGGTGAAGGTCACTGCCTGGCCGGCCTCCCGCAGGGCCATGGTGGCCGCCGAGGTCACCGTGGCGCCGGGCCGGGCCATCTCCATGCGGAAATGGGTCATGAAGTGGATGGTGTCGTCCACGGCCAGCCCCATGATCACCGGAGCGATGAGGAGGGTGTCCGCATCCAGGGGGATGCCCAGGGCGCCCATGAGACCGAAGAGGGTGAGGATGGGGAAGAGGTTGGGCACCATGGCCGTGAGCCCGGCCTTCCAGGATCCCAGCACCGCCAGCATGATCAGGGAGATCACCCCCAGGGCCAGGGTGAAGCTTTTGAGCTGGGCCCAGGCCACATAGTCCAGCATCTTGGAGAGCATGGCCATGCTCCCGGTGAGGGTGACGGCCATATCGGGGTATTTGGATCCCAGGTCGGTGAAGTTCTGGTCAATGGCGGTTTGGATGGTTTCCATTACCTCCACGGCCTGGGAAGAGCCCATGTTCAGGGTGCGGACCCCCACCCGGCCGGCGGAATAATCGTCCGAAGCCAGTCGTTGGCGGTCAATGGGGCTGGCCGTGTCAAAGAGGAAGACCACCTGGTCCAGGAGGGCCGGCTTTTCCGGCACCCGGTAAAAATCCGGATCCCCCCCATTGAGGGCCTTGAAGCTTTCCTTCACCGCGTTGACCATGGAGAGGGAGTGGACCACCTGGGTTTCCGGGGTTTGGTCCATGAAGGTCTGGACTCGATCCATGGCCGCCATCACCCCGGGATCCTTGAGGGCATCCGGTCGTTTAAAGTCCAGCATGATTTCCAGGGCGCCGGTGCCCCCCATGTGGTCGTCCACCAGGGTGTAACCGGTGCGCAGGGGCCGACCCTCCTTGATGATTTCCACAAAATTGGAATCGATTTCCAATTTTGTTGCACCGGCCGCCAGGGCCAGGACCAGGACGGCGAATAGGGTCAAAACGGCCTTGGGGTGTCCCGTGCCCACCCCTTCGATGCGCCGGATCATGGCCTGGATGGGGTGCAGTCGTCCCGGGGCCGTTCGGTTTTTGGACACCGGGGCCCAAAGGCCCAGCATCAGGGGAATGAGGATCATGGTGAAGGCAAAGGCCAGGATGACGGCCAGGGCGGCAAAGGCGCCAAAGGTGGCAATGGGCTTCAGGGGGACCAGGGTGAGGGAGCCCAGGCCCACGGCCGTGGTGATGCTGGTGAGGAAGCAGGCCGGGCCGGATTTTTTAAATACCGCAGCCAGGGCCGGGCCATGGTCCAGTCCCTGGTTCCGGAAAAAAAGAAAGCCCGAAAGGATGTGGACACTGTCGGCAATGCCCACGGCCAGGGCGAGAAAAATGATGATCTGGACCATGGCTGACATGGGCACCCCCAGGTGGCCGATTAATCCCAGGGTCCAGATCACCGTAAGAATGACAATGGTCAAGGGCCAGACCACGGCGGCAAAGGAGCGGAAGAGAATCCAGAGGATGGCGGACATGAGGACCAGAACAATGGCCATGAGCCGTCCCATGTCCTGGATCACGGCCCGGGCAAAGAAATCCATGAGCACGGGCTGGCCCACGGGGTGGAAGGTCAAGGCCCCGCGCTGGGCTTCGGCCTCCAGGAGTTTGCCCAGGCCGGCCATGAAAATGGGGTAATCCTTGACGTCGGAAATTTGGAAGGGCAGCTCCCCGGTGTGGGCATGATGTTCCCCTTGTTCCGGAAGGGCCGTCCCGGCCGGGACGATCTGGTTGTCCCATGCCGAGGGGGCCGCATCCTGGGTGTCAAAGGCCGATTCATTGCCCCGGGGCAGTTCCTGGGCTTCGGCATTGAAATCCGTGCGGATGAGGATGCCCCCGAACTGGCTGTCCCCGGAAAGATAGTAAAGGGGGTAATCGGGATGGTCCAGGGCCTGGTTGCGGAGCATTTCCCGGCGGTGGGCCGTGGTGGGAAGGTCGTCCCCCACAAAGTTCCGGGCCGTGAGGCTGCCCGCCTGCCCCTCCAGATACTGGGCATTGATCAGGCTTTTCACCTCCCGGATATGGCCGAAATCCCCATGCTCAATGGCCCGGTGGATCCGTTGCAACCCCTCCATGGAGGCCTGGGAAAAGATATCTCCATCCCGGGCCTGGTAGACAATGTAAACATCTTCATCCCCGCCGAAGATTCCCCGGAATCGGTCGTGGGCCTGTTTCACCGGGTCTGTGTCATGGAAATAGGAGGCCAGGGATTCGTCAATGACCACCTTGGGCGCCCCCATGGCCAGGAAAACCGTG
>JAKSBM010000103.1 GCA_022361135.1 Desulfobacterales bacterium
ACGATTTGGGAAATTTCAGACGTGTTCTCCGGAAAAACCACCACTCCGGGATTGCCCTTCACAAGGGAGGCGTCATAGGAATAAAGCTCAATGCCGGTGAAAATTCCGGCGGCCCGCTTTGTCTGAAATACGGGGTCACCTCCAACCATATCCTGGGCATGGAAGTGGTCCTGGCCGATGGGGAAATCCTGAACATCGGCGGTCCTGCCCTGGATCCTTCCGGCTATGACCTGCGGGGCCTCATGGTGGGGTCCGAAGGCGGCCTGGGCATCATCACCGAACTCACCCTGAGAATCCTTCCCAAGACCGAAGACGTCATTACCATGCTGGCGGTCTACGACGATATCCATTCCGCAGCCCTGTCCGTGTCCAAGATCATTTCCGCTGGCATCGTGCCCAATACCCTTGAAATGATGGATGCCCTGGTCATCGAGGCCGTGGAAGCCAACGCCCCCTGCGGATACCCCACCGATGCCGCCGCCGTGCTCATCATAGAGGTGGAAGGCATGACCGTGGGGCTGAAGGAACAGGCCCAACAGATCCAGGAAATCTGCATGGCCACCAATTGCCGGGACATTAAAACCGCCAAGAACCAGGAAGAACGCGACCGCCTCTGGCAGGGCAGAAGGGGGGCCTTCGGCGCCATTGCCCGCCTGGCCCCCAACTACCTGGTCAACGATGCCTGTGTGCCCAGAACCCAGCTCCCCGAAGCCCTGGTCCGGGTCAATGACATTGCGGAGAAATACGGCTGCCGGGTGGGCAATGTATTCCATGCCGGTGACGGCAACCTCCATCCCCTGCTGCTCTTTGATTCCCGGAACCCCGAGGAATTGGACATGGTCCACAAGGCCGGCTGGGCCATCATGTCCGCCTGTGTGGAACTGGGGGGTACCATTTCCGGGGAACACGGCATCGGCCGGGAAAAACAGGCGGCCATGCCCATGATTTTCTCCAAGGATGACCTGGCGGTCCAGCGCCGGGTCAAGGCCGCCTTTGACCCGGAACATATTCTCAATCCCAATAAGGTGATCCCGGAACCCTCCAAGGACGGGAAGGATCCCCAGGGCCCCACGGTGTTGGATCGTCCCGGTCTCACCGATGCCAAGGGCGTTGCCGGCGTCATGGACGCGGTCAAGGCTGCCCACACTTCCGGGGTTGCCTTTTCCCCGGTGGGTGCCGGTCACTTCAAAACCTTCGGCAACATGGAAAAGGGAAGCCTGACCCCCCTGTCCACATCCGAACTCACCGAAGTGGTTGAATACGATACCGCCAACCTTTTCATCACCCTGGGCTCCGGCACCACCCTGGCCGGTCTCCAGGAAAAACTGGCCGAAAACAACCAATGGCTGCCCATCCGTCCCCCGTTCTTCCAAAAGGACTCCACCCTGGGGGCCCTGGCCGCCATGGGTGTTTCCGGTCCGGAACGCATGTTCTACGGCGCCCCCCGGGATTTCGCCCTGGGTCTGCGCTTTGTCAACAGCCAGGGGCAGGTGATCTCCACCGGCGGCAAGGTGGTGAAGAACGTGGCCGGTTACGACATGACCCGGACCCTGGTGGGCAGCAACGGTACCTTGGGTGCCATCACCGAAGTCTCCTGGCGGGTGGCCACACGGCCCGAAGCATGCAAGGCCGTTTTGGCCCAGGGCAGCCTGGAAGATTGCCACCGGGCATCAATGGCCCTGATGACGGCCAACCTCTTTCCCACGTTTGCCGCGGCCCGTCCCGCCGGTGCCAACTCCGGCAGCCTGGCTTCCACCTGGGAGCTGGTGGTCGGCTTTGAAGATCTGGCCATGGTGGTGGATCACAAGGTTGAAAGATGCCAGACCCTGCTGGCTGAGATGGATCTTTCCGTAAATGAGGCCAAGGACTATGACCTCATTGCCGGATGTTTCCAGCCCGATTATGAAGCCATGGCCCCGGCCAATTTTATCCTCAAGGGATCTGCGGCCACCATCCATCTGGCCAAGTTGACCCGCCACCTGGAAACCCTGGCCCACCAGAACAATTGGCTGGTGGACTTCGGCTGCGGTCGGATTTTCTCGGCCATGGAAAGCCTTACTCCGGATCAATGGGCAGAAATCACGGCCATTTTCGATGAAGTCGGCGGCCACGTCCAGTTGGAAAAGTCCCCGGACGGCTTCCGTCGCACCAATGATGTTTATGGTTCGGTCAAGCGTCCGGAATGGGAAATGGCCCACCGGATCAAAAAGGCCCTGGACCCCAATGGAATCTTCGCCCCCGGCCGTCTGCCGAATGGCGCCAATGCATAAATGAATGAGGGTATGATCAATGGATATTACCAAAGAATACGACGCCATATCACAATGTAACAAATGCGGTTTCTGCCAGGTGGCCTGCCCGGTGTTCCGCGCCACGGGCAGCGAATCCGGGGTGGCCCGGGGCCGCCTGGCCCTCATGCGGGGCATCATTGAAGAGCGGGTGGAATGGGGAGCTGAAATGGAAGAGCCCCTGTTCAACTGCCTGGGCTGCGGCGCCTGTACGGCCAATTGTTTTGGGGCGGTTCCCACGCCGGATCTCATCATCAAGGGCCGGGCCGAATACCTGGAACGGGTGGGGCGCAAACCCGTTCACAAACTCTTGTTCGACCACCTTTTGCCCCATCCCAAACGCCTCCATGCCGCGGCCCGCATTGCCGCCCTGGGGAAAAACTCGGGCATGTCCAAGATGGCCAAGGCCGTGGGCCTGCTCAAGGTCCTGGGACGGGATCTGGCCAAGGCGGAAAACATCGTGGAAAAGCTGCCGGCCAAGTCCTTCAGGGCCGAGTTCCAGCCCGGGGAATATCCCGGCATGGGCACGGATTTGAAAATCGGTTTTTTCATCGGTTGCGGGGTGGACATCATCCAGCAGGAAGCCGGACGCCAGACCTTTGAACTATTGAAAAAGATCGGGAAAAGCGTCACCATCCTGGACAATTGCTGCTGCGGTCTGCCGGCCTGGAATTACGGGGATGTGGATGCGGCCCGGAATCTGGCCACCAAAAACCTGGACGCCTTGGGCAACCAGGGCTTTGATGTGATCATCACCGATTGTTCTTCCTGTGCCGGTTTCCTCAAGTCCTATGAAAAGGTATTTGAAGGCTATGAAGGGCTTCTGGAAAGGCTGAAGGCGGAATTGCCCCCCATCCAGGACATGGTGGAATTCATATTCAACCACAAGCCCGAATCCCCCCTGCGCCAGGAGCCCATCGTGGTCACCTACCACGATCCCTGCCATGCCGTCCGGGGCCAGGGGATTTCCAAGGAAAACCGGGAGATCCTGAAAAGTATCCCCGGCATCGAATTCCGGGAAATGCCCGAGGCCGACTGGTGCTGCGGCGGGGCCGGCTCCTATGCCCTGACCCATTACGATCTGTCCATGAAGGTGTTGGACCGGAAGATGAAGAATGTGGCCTCCACCGGGGCCGATTACCTGGTGACCTCCTGCCCGGCCTGCATGATCCAGCTTTCCCATGGCGTTCGCCAGGCTGGACTCAATACCAAGGTCTGCCACATCAGTGAGGTGATTACGGGGACCCAGGCCATATAAAAATCATTCCCGGCTTGCCGGTGTTTTAAACTTAAAAAGCCCTGTCGATGGAATCGGCAGGGCTTTTTATGAATGGGTATCTGGAGAATCTCTCCATGGAAAGGGTCCGATTCCCGGATCCTTTTATTTTTGTTCCTTCTTTTTTGCAAAATAGGCGTGGATCCGTTCCCGGATGCGGTCCAGGTGGTAGATCATTTTTTCCTGGGCTTTATCGGGATCTCCGGCCTTGATGGCCAGGAAGATTTCCTTGTGCTCCCGGATGATCTGCCGCTTGTCGTCGCTTTCGTAGCAGATGCCCACGGTGTCCTGGATCAGGCTGTAAATGGAGTACATGAGATGGGTCTGGATCTTGTTGTGGGAGGCGGCGGAGACGGCCATGTGGAAGGCCGAGTCTTCCTGGGTCAGGGAGAGATCCTGGGCCACCTTCTCTTCCATGGCTTGGATGCATTTCTCCATGGCTTGGAGGTCGACGTCCATGGCCCGTTCTGCGGCGTACCGGGCATTCCAGGACTCCAGACAGCGGCGGACATCGTGGATTTCCAGCACCGTGGCCTTGTCCTTTTTCAGCAGGGGGCGCAGGGGGTCGGTGACGGAATCGGCAACAATGGATTTCACCCGGGTCCGCTTGCGCTGGGCCACGGTGACAAATCCGGTGGCATCGAGGATTTTCAGGGCTTCCCGCAGGGAGGAGCGGCTCACTTTAAAGGCCTTCATCAGATCCCGTTCCGAGGGCAGGGCATCCCCGGGCTGGAGGTTGCCTTCCAGGATGTGGTTTTTGATCTGATCCACGATCATGGTGGATACTTTGACCTGTTCAATGGGTTGGTATGTCAGTTCTGCCATGGTTGCGCTCCTGTCTGTTTCCGCTGGGTTCCTCCCTGGTCTGATCAGCACACCAGGCATCGCGGCAATTTAACAGATCTTGGGCCCGGGATCAATGGAAGGGTTTTTCCCTTGGGAGGGACGGGGCAGGGGGGATGGAAGGGCCGGGCCGGAGGGCGCCTGGGGCTGCTGGAATAAAAAAACGGGTGCCCTTCCCGGTCCCGGGCAGGGGACTTTTTGGGAAGGGCATCCGTCTTGCGTGTCACTGGCGCTGATCAGGACCTGCAGGAGGTCCGGGGATCGTCCATGCGGAAGGCTTCGTTGAAAATTTCCAGGAGTTTGATGTTCTGCTTGGCCATCATGAGGCAATTGCCCGAGATGGCATAGAAGAGGATGGAGAGCCGGGTCTTGGATGAATCGTCCCGGATCCGTTCAATCTGGTTGGCATTGAAGTCATCCACCAATTCCTTGAGGTAATGGTATTGTTCACCGATTTCGTGGCAGTCCACGATCTCCTTTTTGCTCAGGGCGGTTTCCACTTTCAAAAAGATATAGAGGATCACCTTTTTGATTTCCATGAGTTCCTGGATTTGGACATCCAAGAGCCCCTTGTGGCGGTTGCCCACGTGCATGCGGGAGCGGATCACCGTATCCCGGTAGCCGTCGGAGATCTTCTGGAGGCGGCGGATGATCTGGTAGTAATTGTAGGAAACCTGGTTGTCTTCCTTCTGCAACAGGCGCAGCACCTTAAAAATGTTGGCAATGATGATGTTGATGCCCATTTGGAAATGTTTGGTCCGTTTCCGTTGCTGCCTCAGGGTGGTGATGTCCTCGTCAAAGAGGGCGTCAAAGGTGAGGTCGAAGGATTCCCGTATTCCCTTGAGAACGTAGGCCAGGTGGTCAAAGGTATCGGAGACGGCCTGGTCGAAATCTTCCACCTTTTCCAGGTGAAAAATCTTGATCTCTTCCTTGTCCTTGACCTTGTGTTCGTGTTTCTTTTTGTTTTTCCAGATCATGAAGGCGGCAAAGGCCATGAGGCCCACGATGCCGAATCCGCTGAAGTAGTAGATGACATTGGCAAAGACAAAGGCCACCACAAAGGCGATGAAGGCGGTCATGAACCAGCCGCCGATGACGGTGAGTACGCCGGTGATTCTGTAGACGGCGGATTCCCGTCCCCATGCCTGATCCGAAAAGGAGGAGCCCATGGCTACCATAAAGGTGACATAGGTGGTGGAGAGGGGCAGTTTCAGGGAGGTGGCAAAGGAAACCACGGCCGAGGCCACCATGAGGTTCACCGAGGCACGGATGAGGTCAAATGAGGGCTTTTCTTTTTCCGAAACATGGTGGGAAACCTTCACCGGAGTGATCCGGGCGGCGATGCGTTCCTGGAGCGGTACCGGGACAAAGCCCTTGGCCGACATGAACACGGCGTCAAAGAGGTTGACGATTTTCCGGGAGAGCCAGATGGATTCAAAGCGCTCCATGCCTTCGTCCTGTTGCCCCAGGCTGATTTCGGTTTCCGTTACGGTCCTGGCTTTTTTGGAGATCCAGAGGGTGGCCACCATGATGCCGCCGGCAATGAGCATGATAAAGGTCTGGGATTGGACCTTTTTACTCAGGGCATCCATGGTGATGTTCAGGGGATCGGCCGAGGCCAGGGCGGTCTGGAAGGCGTTGAGGCCGGCCAGGGGAACCCCGATGAAGTTGACCAGGTCATTGGCGGCAAAGGCCATGGCCAGGGCAAAGGTGCCGATGAGAACGATGATTTTTAGGATGTTCACCCGGAAGACTGACAGCAGAACCTGGAAAACCAGGGCTGAAAGGCAGAAGGTGGCGGCCATGATGGTCAGGGAGTGCCCTTTGATCCAGGTCACGGTGGCCGGATCCATGAAGGTGGCACCCTTGGAGCCCTTGAGGAGGATGAAAAAGGAGATGGCGGTCATGGCCATGCCCCCCCAGGCAGCCCCGTATTTTTTCAGCCGGTCCTGGTAGTCAAAGGTGAAAAGGATCCGGGAAAGCAGCTGCATGAGGGCCCCGGAAAAGAAGGCCACTACAATGGAGAGCAATATCCCCCCCACAATGGCCATGGCTTTGGCCGTATTGATGTATTCCCACAGGGCCATACTCCCGTTGGCCGAGGAGATGATTTTTATGACGGAAAGGGCCACGGCAGCACCCAGCAGCTCGAACACGATGGAAA